>CAZZWL010000094.1:13488-22247 GCA_964657755.1 uncultured Rhodanobacter sp. | reverse complement strand
CCACGGCGGCCACCAGCTGCGGCCAGAACTCCCGAAAATCGGCCTCGTAGGCGGCGTAGTGGCGCACCAGCTCCGCCGGCGCCTGGTCCATGCCCGAGCCGGGGCGGGCGCGGCGGCTCAGGCCCAGCAGCGCCCGCCCTACCCCCTCTATTTCGGCGTAGCGCAGCAGCCAGTTGTGCTGCACTAGGTGCGGAAAAAAGTGCTGCACCGCCGCCGGAAACCCGGCCTGCTGGCGGGCCAGCAGGCCGTAGATACGCTGCGTGAAACCAGCCAGGTCTTCGCCCCCAAACTCCGGAAAATGGCGCGCCAGAAAGTGGTCGTAGAACACATCGGCGACCACGCCGGCGTACTTGCCGGCGCCGGCCGCGCGCAGGCGGGCCGTGCTGCGGCGCACCACCGGGTGCTGGTCGGTGAAGGTGTCGATGGCGCGGTGCGCCCGGATGCCGGCCCGCACGGCGGCGGGGTAGCCCTCCAGCTGCCGGCCGGGCACCGAGTCGGCAATGAACTGCCCCACCAGCTGGCCCGCGTAGTCGGGAGCCGCGGCCGGGCCAGCCAGGTAAAGATGAGCCAGAAAATTCATGCGCAGCGCTAAAAAACGGGCAGCACCGCCACCCGCCTACCCTAACCAGGAAACCAGATGCGGGTTCGGCCGTAAGCTAAGCAGCTACCAGGGCCGCCCGCCGGTCCCCATTGTTCTCCTCCTTACTTTCTTCCCATGTCTGATACGAAAACCCCGGTCACTCACGACCTGAACAAGCTTTTTGAAAAAATCAAGGACGTGCGCATTGCCATGCTCACCACCTTCGACGAGCAGCACGACCTGCACAGCCGCCCGATGGCCACCCTTAAGCCCGAGGCCGATGGCTCGCTCCTGTTCTTTACCGATAAGGACTCGGCCAAAGTGTACGAGGTGAACAAGGACAACAAGGTGAACCTGAGCTACTCCGACCCCAGCGGCAACACCTACGCCTCCATCACGGGTAAGGCCAGCACCTACCGCGACGAGGCCAAAATTGCCGAGTTGTGGAGCGAGCCCATGCGCGGCTGGTTCCCGAAGGGCAAGGAAGACCCCAACATCATGATTCTCAAAATTGAAGTCGAAAAAGCCGAATATTGGGACTCGCCCAGCAGCCTGCTGGTGCAGGCCTACGCCTACGCCCGCGCCGTGGTAACGGGCGAGCGCAGCAAGTCGGATGACGTGAACGAGCACGCTCAGGTGAAAATCTGAGCGAAGAATTAATTAAGCTGAGAATTAAAAAAGGCCGGACGCGATTCCGGCCTTTTTTTGCGCCCGTTTGTTTGCCTGCTGGAATGCTTACTACCCTCACTGTTATCACCCTGAAGCCCGGCGCGGGCCTGTCCCGCTGGGCGCTGGCCCAAATGGCCACGGCCCCGCCCCGGCTGCGCCAGGTGGCGGGCCTGCGCTTTTTTCAATTGCTGGGCAGCGGCGCCGCTAATGGCTTCGGCTTCTGGCCCAACCTGCGCCGCTACGGCCTTATCGCCACCTGGGCACGGGCCGAAGACGCGGCGGCCTTCTTCGCCAACCACCCCGTGTGGGCCGCCTACGCCCAGCGCAGCCACGAAACCTGGACCGCCGAGCTGGCTCCCCTGCAAGCCCACGGCGCCTGGAACGGCACCAACCCCTTCGCCGACGGCGACCCGGCCGCGCCGGGGGGGGTAGGGCCGGTGGCGGTGCTCACGCGGGCCAGCATCCGGCTGCGGCGAGCCCCGCGCTTTTGGCGCTACGTGGAGCCCACGAGCCGGGCGCTGGCGGGCGCCGAGGGGTTGCGGCTGGCCATCGGGCTGGGCGAGCTGCCGCTGGTGCGGCAGGCCACGTTCAGCGTGTGGGAGTCGGCGGCGGCCATGCAGCAGTATGCCTACCGCGACGCCCGGCACCGCGAGGTTATCCAGCTCACGCGCCGCGAGGGCTGGTATTCGGAAGAATTATTTGCCCGCTTTCGGGTGCTCAGCAGCACGGGCACGGTCGATGGCCTTAACCCGCTGGCAATGAGCAAGGAGGGTAATGAGTAAGGAGCGCAATGACGTTCTTTATTACTCTTATTACCCATTACTCTCCTTACTCATTTTTCCCCGAGTCCAGGCGGTACTGGCTGCTGACCCAGGCGGCGGCCGTGGCGGGGGCCGGGGCGCCGGGCACCACGCGCACGGTGTGGCTCACCTGCACCAAGTCGTCGGCCGGGCCGGGGTAAATGGTGAAGCCCGGGCCGGCCGCCGCCATTATGTCTTCCTGCAAAAACACGTTGCGCCCCGCGCCCCCGTGCAGCTGCACGCCGAAGCCGGGCGCCAGCCGCCCGCGCAGCGTAAACGCATCCTGGCCGCCCAGCCCGTAGATGGACAGCCGCAGGGTGCGCTGCACGTCGTAGAGCTGCTCGCCCAGCAGGCTGTCGGGCCGGGCCGGGCGGCGGGCAAACACGCGCAGGCGCAGCCGGCCCGGCCCCAGGCCCGTGAGCTCGAAGTGCTCGGCGGCGTCGGTGCCGGTTACTACGGCCGCTTCTTGCAGCACCTCGTAGTAGCGGCGGGCCACGGCGGGCAGCGCGTCGCGGCGGGCGCGCAGGGCGGGCAGCAGCTCGCGGGTCATGCGGGCGCGCACCTCGGCGGGCACGGTTTGCAGGGCTTCGGCCAGCAGGGCATTGGGCAGGCGGCGGCGCAGCGAGTCGGCCTCGGCCACGAAGGCGGCCTCGGGCAGCAGGGCCAGGGCGGTGTGGTCGAGGGCGCGGGCCGTGGTGGTGAGCGGGCCCACGTCGGCGGGCACGAGGTCGGGGTTAAACGTTTGGTAGCGGGGCCGGAACCAGGAGATAAAGCGCGTCAGCCAGCCATCATCAAAGCGAAAAAACGCCTGGTCGCGGTCGCGCGGGATGGGCCGAAATACCGGGCCGCCTACCCCCGGCAGCTCGGCCCAGCGCCACTGGTCGGCGCGCCGGCTCCAGTCGCCCACCAGCAGGTCGAGCAGCCGCGCCCGCAAAAAAGCGCGGGGCGCCAGGTGGGCCGCCGGGCTGCGCAGCACCCGCCGCAGCATCGAATCGGAGCCCACGACCCGGCCCGCGCCGCCAAAGCGCGCGGCGGAGCCCCGGTTGCGGTCGGGCCGTTCTTCTAGTAAGTACAGCGCGGGCTGAAACCGCTCGCGCCACTGGCCCAGCGCCGCATCGGGCAGCAGGTAAACCAGGCGTGGGTTGGTGTGAAACACGCCGGTGGCGCGGGCCAGCCGGGCGGCTACGTAGGCGCCGTAGGGCGGGGCGGCGCAGGTTTGGTCGTGCAGCACGGGGGCTACGGCGCGGGCCAGCCAGCCGCTTTGCATACTACGGCTCAGGTCTTTATCCACCGAGCGCAGCACAAAATCGTGGCCATCGGGCGAGCGCAGGTGCAAGGACTTGGTTTGGAAGCTGCCACCCACCTTCGTAGGCGTGAGGCCCGCCGCGCCCAGGCGCAGCACGGGCACCGTGACGGGGGTAGCCCACAGCAAACGGTAGTGGCGGCCCCACAGGTGCTGCCACCACCAGCCGCGCCGGGCGTAGTGCGCGCTAGCCGCCACGCGCACTACGCTCGAATCGGCGCTGAATACCGGGCCGGTTTCGCCGGGGGCGGGCCGGGCTGGCTCGGCGCAGCCACCCAGCAGCCACCCCCCGGCGGCCAGCCATGCCCACCTGGTATTTCTTAACCCTCGGATAAATAGTAGCACTGATATACCGAAGGCAGCCAGTAGCTACCTCCCTTCTGACTAGGAATAAGACGATAAAAATCGGGCGGATTGCGCCTACCCCGTATAGCGCAGGCCGGGCCGGTGGGGTTGCCGGCTTCGCACCAAAACAGGCCCTATCCTTTCCGGTTGGGCTACGTTAGAAGCCTGGGATTGGCTTTTGCCGCCTTGCACCCGTTATTCCGGTTCGTCTTGCGCACTGTTACCAAATTATTACTTTCCGGTGGCCTGGTGATTGGCCTGAGTGCGGGTTGTGCCCGGCGCCATTTTTTTCAGCCCGATGCCCAGCTGCCGGCTGCTGCCGGCCAGCCCCCTACCCCCCCCGACAGCGTGCTTGCCACGGCGGGCCGCCAGTATAACCGCCACGGCGGGCTCTACAAGGCATTTATGGGGCCGCACCACCGGGCGGTGTGGGCAGCCCCGGTGCGGGTGCCGGTGCTGCGCCTGGCCACGGCCGTGCCCGCGGCGGGCCCGCTCACGGCTACCAAACTCGGGGGCGGTTTCCAGAGCACCAGCCTCACGCTAAAGGCGAATGACGAGCGGCTCTTCGTTATTCGGTCGCTTGATAAGGACCCTGCTCGAATTTTGCCTGAACTTTACCAGAAGACCTTCCTGGCCAACGGCTTGCGCGATGGCACCTCGGCCGGCAACCCGTACGGGGCGCTGGTGGTGTCGCCGCTGGCTCAGAAGCTGGGCGTGCCGCATACGCACCCGCGCATCCTATACGTGCCCCTCGATGCCGATAACCTGGGCTCGGCCGAGGCCAACGAGCGCCTGCGCGGCAAGCTGGTGCTGCTGGAAGAGAAGTACAGCGGCGACGTGGTGAGCTCGCCAGTCGTGCCAAAGGCACAGAAGTTTATCGACGATGAGGACATGCGCAAGCACCTCTACGCCGACCCGCGCAACCGCCCCGACCAGCCCGCGCTGCTGCGCGCCCGCCTGCTCGACCTGCTGGTGGGCGACTGGGACCGCCACGCGGGCCAGTGGCAGTGGGGCGAGGTACCTAATCCGCAGCGCCCCGGCGGCCGGGTGTTCGTGGCCGTGCCCAAGGACCGCGACCAGGTGTTCTTCCGCATGTCGGACGGGGCCATACCGTGGCTGATGACGCGCAAGTTTCTGGTGCGCCACCTCGTCACGTTCAAGCGCCAGTTTCACGACCTGCCCGCCCTCACCGGTCAGGGTCGCTACGTGGACCAGCGCGGCCTCAACGCCCTGACCCGGCGCGACTTTCGGGAGGCCGGCCGCTACGTGCGGGCCCAACTGCCCGACTCGACGCTGGCCCGCGCCGTGCACCAGCTGCCGCCCGCCGTGTACGCCCTCGAAGGCCCTACCCTGCTGCGCGACCTGCAAGCCCGCCGCGATGCCCTGCCCGCCGTGGCCGAGCGCTATTACGAGCTGAAAGCCGAGCGCCCCGTGGTGGCCGGCACCGAGCTGCCCGACCACTTCGCGGTGGCCCGCACCCCCGACTCGACTACCGTGCGCGTGTATAACCGCACGCTCGGGGCCGACTCGCTCTTCTACCAGCGCACCTTTTACACCCGCGAAACCAACCGCCTCACCCTCGAAGGCCTGGGCAGCAACGACCTCTTTGAGCTAACCGGCCAGGGCCTCAAAATCGTGATTCACGCCGGGGCGGGCGAGGACGTGCTGCGCGCCGCCTCGCGCCGCCGCCTGCGCTACGAGCCCGAGTCGAACGGTACCCTCAACAGCCCCGCCCCCACCAAGAAAAAAGAGCGGTTTGATAACTACGACCGGCTCACGGATGAGTAGGAAGATGGTAAAAAGAACGTCATGCTGAACGCAGTGAAGCATCTCGCTCGCATCGTTCAACGACCCGATAGAGCTGCTTCACTGCGTTCAGCATGACGTTCTTTTTTGCCCATCCTACTCATACTTCCGCCAGCATTTCCAGCACCAGATGCTCGGTGGGCGAGAGGGCGTCCCGGTCCTGGGGGTCGGCGTCGTGGCGGCGCAGGTATTCAATGAGGCGGCCCGACTTGAACAGCTCCGTCACCTGCGGGTGGATGTAGTATTTGGAGCACACCGTGGGCGTGTTGCCCAGGTTGGAGGCCACTTCCTTGGTAGCCTGGCGGATGGCCTTTTCGGGCGCCAGCTCCACGTCGGCGGTCAGCACGCGCTCCAGGCACTCCACCATTTTCACGGTGCCGCCCCAGGTACGGAAGTCCTTGGCCGAGAGCGCGATACCGGTGTGCTGGTGCAAGTAGTCGTTTACGTGGCCCGACTCCAGGGGGTGGCGCTGGCCATCGGCGCCGTAGAACTGAAACAGGTGCTGGCCCGGAATTTCCTTGCACTTGCGCACCAAGCCGGCCAGCTTGCGGTCGTGGATGGTCACGTCGTGCGCTACCCCCTTCTTGCCCACGAACGCGAAGCGCACGTCGGCCCCGTGAATAACCGCGTGGTCATCGAGCAGCGTGGTGAGGCCGTAGCTCTTGTTTTTCTTGGCGTATTCCTCGTTGCCGATGCGGATAAACGACTGGTCCATGAGCGTGAGCACCAGCGCCACCACCTTGTCGCGGTCGAGGGCCGGCCGGGCCAGGTCCTTGCGCAGCTGGGCGCGCAACTCGCCCAGCCTTTGGCCAAACGCCAGCAGCCGCGAAAACTTGGTGAGCGAGCGGGCCGCGTCCCAGGCCGGGTGGTAGCGGTACTGCTTGCGGCCGGCCGCGTCGTGGCCCGTCACCTGGAGGTGAAAGCTGGGGTTGGGCGCAATCCAGACGTCGGTCCACGCTGGCGGAATCACGAAGCCGTGGATGCGGGCCAGCGTTTTCTCATCCTCGATTGGCTCCCCTTTCGCGCTGAGATACACGAATTTGCCCTGGCCGTGCGCTTCGCGGCGCAGGCCGGGGCCGGCATCGGTGGCGTAGCGCAGGCCCGCCAGTTCGGCCTGCCGGGCGGGGTCTTTGTAGAGCTCGTGGGCGGCCAGCTCGTGCAGGGGGGGTAGGCTTTTCTTGCGGGTTTTCGGGCGGGGCAGGGCGTGGGTGGCGGTCATGGGAAGAGCGGGGAAAGTTGCTTTCTACGCAAATTTCAGGCGGAGGGAGGTGCCGGTTGAATACCCCGCCGGGCGTAGGTTTGTCGGATGGATGTAGCGCAATGGCTGGCCGATGGCTGGGAATGGGTCGATGCGGCCATTACGCGCGCGGCGGCGCGGCTGGGGCGGCTGCGCCCGCTGCACCTCGACGTGTACCGCAGCTACGGCACGCCGCACCGCTTCTACGTGAAGGGCCGCCTGCTGGCCGACCGGGGCCTTACCCCCCAGACCAACGCCGATTCGCCGTGGCGCAACTTCCAGGCGATGTACCGGCGCTTCAACAGCCGTGAAATACCAGGCGCTGAGGTTGTTATCTCCCTACCCCAGCACCTGGACCTGCCCGTGACGACGGGGCCCACCGGCTACTTCACGCTGCGCCTGGACCCGCCCGCGCTGCCGCCGGCCGTCGATTACCTGTGGCACCCGGTGCCGGTGCGGCTCAGCAAGCTGCCGCGGCGGTTCAGGGGGCTGCTGGGCCAGGTCGAGGGCGTGGCGCAGGTGCTCATTCCGCCGCCCACGGCCGAGTTTGGGGTGATTTCGGACCTGGATGATACCGTGATTGTGACCAAGGCCACGCACCTGCTGCGGATGCTGCGCACGGTGCTACTGCGCAATGCGCACTCGCACGAGACACTGGCGGGGGTAGCCACCTTTTACCAGGCGCTGCTGCACGGGCAGAGCGGCCGGCCCGACAACCCGTTCTTCTACGTCAGCTCCTCGCCCTGGAATTTGTACGACGTGCTCGACGATTTTCTGCGCTTGCAAGGCGTGCCGCCCGGCCCGCTGCTGCTACGCGAAACGCTGCTTGGCCGCACGCCCGGCTCGGAGGGCCGCACGCCGCAGTCGTCGCCCCACCACGGCCACAAGCTCAAGGAAATCAATCAGATACTCGACACCTACCCGGACCTGACGTTTATCCTGCTCGGCGACAGCGGGCAGCAGGACCCCGACATCTACGCCGAGGTGGTGCGCACGCATCCGGGGCGCATTCGGGTGGTGTACATCCGCGACGTGGGCGTGCCGGGCCGCGCCAGCCGCGTGGCGCCCCTGGCCGACGCCCTGCGCCGCGACACGGGCGTGGAGCTGCTGCTGGTGCCCGATTACCAGGCCGCCGCTACCCACGCCGCGGCCCACGGCCTCATCACGGCCGAAGGCTTGGAAAAAGTGCGCGCGGAGCACCGCTAACCTACTTTTACTCCGTGGCGCAGTCTATTCAAACCCTCCTACCCTCTTGGCGCACGGCATTGCGCGTGGCGCTGCAGTCCGTGGCCGCCCTGTTTCTGCTCACCGTGACCTGGGTGCTGCTGTATCGGTGGCTGGCGCCGCCCGCTACCTGGCTCATGCTCGACCGCCGCGCCCACGCGCCGGTGGGCCTGGGCTACATCGGCATTCAGGCCGACCCGCGCCACGCGCACTACAATTTCACGTCGCTCGATGAAGTGTCGCCGAGCGTGCCGCTGGCCGTAGTGGCCGCCGAGGACCAGCGCTTTCTGGTACACCACGGCTTCGACGTGGATGGCATGTGGCAGGCCGCGCAGTACAACTGGCACCGCGCCGAGGGCAAGCCCGTGCGCGGCGGCTCCACTATCTCGCAGCAGGTGGCCAAAAACGTGTTTCTCTGGCAGGGCCGCTCCTACGTGCGCAAGGCCGCCGAGGCGTATTTCACGGTGCTCATCGAGCTGCTCTGGAGCAAGCGGCGCATTATGGAGATGTACCTGAGCGTGGCCGAGATGGGCGACTGCACCTTCGGCGTGGAAGCCGCCAGCCAGCGCTATTTTCACAAGTCGGCCCACGACCTGAATGCCCCCGAGGCCGCGCTGCTGGCCGGCGTGCTGCCCAATCCGCTGCGTTTTCGGGCCGGGCAGCCGGGGCCGCAAGCGCGGGCCAAGCAGCTGCGCGTGCTGCGCAACATGCGGGCGCTGGGCGGCACCACCTACGTGGCTACCTTGCTGAACCGGTAGCAAGTTGATTTCACGTTAAGAGTCGTTCGTCATTGCG
>CAZZWL010000094.1:0-13478 GCA_964657755.1 uncultured Rhodanobacter sp. | reverse complement strand
AGAACGATACGCGAACGACTCGTTCTAGTGCGATTGCCGCGCTACGCTCGCAATGACAAACGATTAATTTTAATCATTCTCCTATGCTGCTGACTCTCGCCCTTGTTTACGCGCTGGCCGCGCCGCCTACCCCCCGCCAGGCCATTGCTCAGGTGCTCACCACCCAAACGGCGGCCTGGAACCGGGGCGATATTCCCACCTTTATGGCCGGCTACTGGCATTCCGACTCGCTGGTGTTCATCGGCAAGGGCGGGGCTACTTACGGCTGGCAGCCCACCCTCGATAATTATAAAAAGCATTACCCCAACGCGGCCGAAATGGGTAAGCTCGACTTCAGCCAGCTGCGCATCACGCCGCTAGGCACCGAGGTGGCGCAGGTGGTGGGCCACTGGCACCTGGCCCGCCCCGGCGCGGCCACCGGCGATGCGCAGGGCCAGTTTCTGCTGATTTTCCGGCGCGTTGGCGGGCAGTGGGTCATTGTGGCCGACCATTCGAGCTAGGGGGGGTAGGATAAGCTTTAGCTTGTCCGTGGCCCGCTTGCGCAAAGCAAGACAAGCTAAAGCTTATCATGCATATACTCGGCATGCCTAACATATTTCGGCGCTATTGCGTATCTTTGCACCGCATTTTCATTATTCAACCACCAGTTCTCATGAAAAAGACTACTGCCCTTTCCTCGCTGCTGCTGCTCGGCGGCCTGGGCTCGCTCCGCTACCTGAGGGCGCAGCTGGCTACCCTCAATCTGACCTTCTACCTGCACGGCGAAGAGGACCAATACTACCTCTAACGGCCCAGGTTTCCCACCATATCGTTGCTTGAAGCCCCGCCCCCGGCGGGGCTTTTTGCGTATGAAGCCGGTAGTAGTACCGACCTTTACGGCCGGCACCGTCCATTTCTCACGCCGGGCCGGCTCTGGCGAGCCGGCCGCATTAGCCTCCTTTTTCTCGTGACCCTCGACACCAATCAGCAGCAGGTCAGCTACATCATTGGCCGCGACCTGGCCCGCAACTTCGCCCAGCAAGGCTTAGAGCTCGACCTTGATACCCTGGCCGCCGCCCTCAAAGAAGGCCTCTCGGGGCAGCCCAGCCGCCTCACTCAGGAGCAAATGCAGGCCGCTATGCAGCAGCTGCAGGAGCAGCTTGGCGGCGGCGAAGACCAGGACGACCAGGACGACAACACCCAAAATTCCAACTCGATGAACAACAAAGCCGAAGGCGAAGCCTTCCTCGCCGAAAACCAGAACAAGCCGGGCGTGACGACCCTGCCCAGCGGCCTCCAGTATGAGGTTCTGACCGAGGGCACCGGCCCCAAGCCTACCCCCCGCTCGTCGGTGACGACGCACTACCACGGCACCCTGATTAACGGCACCGTATTCGACAGCAGCTACCAGCGCGGCCAGCCGGCCACGTTTGGCGTGAATCAGGTAATCGCGGGCTGGACCGAGGCGCTGCAACTAATGCCCGAAGGCTCGAAGTGGCGCCTGTACATCCCCTCGGACCTGGCCTACGGCAAGCGCGGCGCGGGCCGCGACATTGGCCCCGACTCGGCGCTGATTTTCGACGTGGAACTGCTGAAAGTAAACAACTGAGCCGGGTCGTCGGCCGGGGCGCTGACGGCGCCTACTACTCCGACTACTACGGCCGCGCCCGCCTGGGTGCGGCACAGCACGGCCGTGCCCGCAGCTAGCTGGCCTGCGCCTACTCCGCCACTGGTTGCTCCCGCGCCGGTGGCGGTTTTGGCAGAGGCCCTGGCAGAAACTGCACCACCCGCCATACCCCCTCCGCCCGCGCCCACCGTGGGCAGCCCCGATGGCCGCCTGACGCTGACGGCCACTTCGCTCACCGTGCTTGGCCGCACGTTTGGCCTGCGCGAGCTGGAGCGGGCCGAGGTGCAGCCGGTGCGCTGGCTGCTGTGGTACCTGCTGGGCGGCCTGGGGCTGGCAATTGTATTGATTCTGTTTTTAAATAACTGGCTGCGTACCCTCCCCACCATGACCGGCCTGCTGGCTACGGCCCTCATGCTGCTCTACGGCCACCGGGGCACTAACCGGCTGCGGCTGTGGCTACTGGGCCGCGAGGCCGTGCATTTTGCGCTCCCCGGCGAGGTGGCCACCTGGCAGCGCCTGGTGGGCGAGTTGAACCGCCGCGTGGCCCACGCCCACGACCAGGCCGCCGCCGAGGCGGCTGCGCTGCTGGCCGCTCAGGAAGCTGCGCGAGCCGCTGTCGCCGCCGCCGAAGTCACCGAAGAGGCTGGGCCGCACCCTACCCCCCCAGCCGTTCCCGAAGCGCTTGCGTAAGGCTGGCCAACATCCGCTCGTATGTTTACCGCGTTGCCGGGCTTAATCTGCTGCTTTTTGACTAAGTAATTACTCCGTTACCCCATGAGTTCTAAACACGCGCACACCGCCATCTCCGGGGCCGGGCTGCTCATCGCGCTGGGCATTATCTACGGCGATATCGGGACGTCGCCGCTCTACGTGATGTCGTCCATCCTGAAAAGCGGCCGGGTGCCCGACTACATTGACCCGGTGCTGGTGCTCGGTGGTATTTCGTGCGTTATCTGGACGCTCACGCTCCAGACCACTATTAAGTACGTGATGCTCACCCTCAATGCCGATAACAACGGCGAGGGGGGCATTTTTTCGCTCTACGCGCTGGTGCGGCGGCGCGGGGCCTGGCTCTCGGCGGTGGCCATTATTGGCGGGGCCGCGCTGCTGGCCGACGGCGTTATTACGCCGCCCATCTCGGTGGCGTCGGCCGTGGAGGGCTTGCGGGCCATCTACCCCAATATTCCCACCGTGCCCATTGTGATTGGCATCATCGCGGGACTGTTTTTGCTGCAAAGCTTTGGGACGCAGATTGTGGGCAAGGCCTTTGGGCCGATTATGCTCCTGTGGTTCACGATGCTGGGCGTGCTGGGCGCGCTCTGGATTACCAAGAACCCGGTTATTCTCAAGGCCATAAACCCCTACTATGCCTACCAGCTGCTGGTGAACTACCCCGGCGGCTTCTGGCTGCTGGGCTCGGTATTTCTGTGCACGACCGGGGCCGAGGCCCTGTATTCTGACCTGGGCCACTGCGGCAAGGGCAACATCCGCATCAGCTGGGCCTTCGTGAAGACTGCGCTGCTGCTCAACTACATGGGCCAGGGCGCATGGCTGCTCACCAACCAAGGGCAGCAGCTGGCGGGCCGCAACCCGTTTTATGAGCTGATGCCGCCCTGGTTTTTGCTCTTCGGCATCGGGCTGGCTACGGTGGCGGCGGTTATTGCCTCGCAGGCGCTCATCACGGGCTCGTTTACGCTGGTGGCCGAGGCTATTCGCCTCAATATGTGGCCCAAGGTGAAGCTCAACTACCCTACCGACGTGAAAGGCCAGCTCTTCGTGCCCAGCATGAACCGGCTGCTGCTCGTTGGCTGCATCGGGGTGGTGCTGTTCTTCCGCGAAAGCTCGAATATGGAAGCGGCCTACGGCCTGGCCATCACGCTTACTATGCTCATGACCACCATTCTGCTCACGGTGTGGCTGCGCAAAATCAAGCGGGTGGCCCTACCCCTGGTGGCGCTGTTTGTGCTGGTGTACGGGCTCATCGAGGGCTCGTTTATGGTGGCCAACCTCATCAAGTTTCCGCACGGCGGCTGGGTGTCGCTGGCCATTGGCTCGGCCCTGATGAGCGTGATGTACGTGTGGCTGAAGGCCTTCTACATCAAGCGCCGCCTCACCGACTTCGTGAAAATGGAGCCCTACATCGAGCCGCTCAAGCAGCTCAGCAACGACGACTCGATTAGCAAATACGCCACCCACTTGGTATTCCTGACGTCGGCGGAGCGGGCCAGCGAGATTGAGCAGAAAATCATCTATTCCATCTTCCAGAAGCGCCCCAAGCGGGCCGACATCTACTGGTTTATCCACGTTGATACCACCGACGAGCCTTATACGATGGAGTATAAGGTGACCGAGCTGGCGCCCGACGACGTGTTCCGCATCAACTTCCGGCTGGGCTTTCGGGTGCAGCAGCGCATCAACCTGTTTTTCCGCAAAGTGGTGGAGGACCTGGTGCGCAACAAGGAGGTGGATATCACCTCGCGCTACTCCTCGCTCAGCCAACGGCACGTGGTGGGCGACTTCCGCTTCGTGGTGCTGGAAAAGTACCTCTCGGTTGAAAACGACTTCCCTACCCAGGAAAAACTAGTCATGCAGGCCTACTTCTACATCAAGCAGTTCATCTCGGGCGAGGCCCAGTACTTCGGCCTCGACACGTCCTCGGTGAAGATGGAAAAGGTACCGCTGGTCATCGCGCCCGTGCGAGAGGTGGCGCTGACGCGGGTGAAATAAAGGGGTAGGACGGCTCCCTATCCCCCTTTTTTCTGGCAATGTAGCAGTCACGCAAAAGCGCCCCGACCTACCGGCCGGGGCGCTTTTGTTTGGGGCTTCCCTACCCCCTACTTACCCAGCCACTTGGCCAGCAGGCGCTGCTGGTCGGGGGTAGGGCTGGGCACGGGCTGAATCTGGTAGGCGCGGTCGGGGTCGGGCTGTAGGGTCAGGGTCAGGTCGTGGGTGGCGGCGCCGTGCTTGGCCTGCAGCTTGAGGACCGTGCCAGGCGCGGTGGCAAAGAGCGCCTGCTTCACCGCCTCGTCGGTGGGCGCGGCCCCGTTGAGCTGCGTTATTTCGTCGTTCGCGTTGAGACCACCGTTCCAGGCGGTGCCGTCGCGCTTCACGTAGGTGACGATATAGTGGCCGTTGCGGTTCGTGACGGTGGCGCCCAGGCTACCGTTGGGGCTGGCGGGCGCACTGTTGAGGGCCAGGCCCACGTAGCCGAGGGCGGTGGCGTAGTCGAGGGTGCGGGTGTCGTAGACGTAGTTCTGGAAGAAATCGTCGAAGCGGCGGCCGGCCACCTCGGCCACGGCATCTTGGTACTCCTGGTCGGTGAAGCCGCGCTTCAGGCCTTTGTAATATTTATCGTAGAGCAGGCGAAACACGTCGTCGATATGCTTCTGGCCGTTGGTGGACTGCACAATCATCAGGTCGAGCACCAGGCCAATCATCTCGCCCTTATCGTAGTAGCTAATTTCGGAGTTCCTGGAGTTCTCGTCGGGCCGGTAGCCGCGAATCCAGGCGTCGAAGCTCGACATGGCGGCGGGCTGGAGCTTGTTGCCGGGCTGGTTCTCTACTCCCCCCAGCACGGTTGCCAGCTGGTCGTAGTACTGCTGGGCCGTGTAGAAGCCCGCGCGCTGGGCAATCTGGTTGGCCATGTACTCGGTCTGGCCCTCGCTCACCCACAGCATGTGCGTGTAGTTCTCGTGGTCATAGTCAAACGGCCCCAGCGCGACGGGCCGGATGCGCTTCACGTTCCAGAGGTGAAAATACTCGTGGGCCACCAGGCGCAGAAAGTTCTTGTACGCCGTTTCGTTCGAGTACGTGCCCGGCCGCGCACCCAGCGTGGTCGAGTAGAGGTGCTCGAGGCCGCCCCCGCCGGCCTCCAGGTGGTGCACGATGAAGAGGTAGTGGTCGAGCGGATTCTGGCCCACCACGCGCTGGGCTTCCTCCGTAATCTTCTTCATATCGGCCAGGAAGCGCGGCTCGTCGGGTAGCGTAAACGGGCCGTACATGGCCATTTGGTGCGGCGTGTTGTTAGCCGTAAAATTCAGCACCCGCTGGTTGCCGATTTCGATGGGCGAGTCTGCCAGCTCATCGTAATTGGCTGACTGATAAACGAATTTCTGCATCCCCGCCACCGGGCGCAGCGCCGTGCTTACGGTAGCCCAGCCGGCGGCGGGCTGCACCGTTACCTGGCTGGCCATATTCTTGGCCGCGGCCGGGTACATAAAGATGCTGCTGCCCAGCGCGAAGCCGTGGTCGGCGTCGATATAGCTGGTGCGCACGCTGATTTCGTAGGCATACACCCCGTAGTCGACCCGAAACGTGGCCTGGCCGGGGTGGTGCACGCGCCAGGTATTCTTGTCGAGCTTCTCCACGCGCAAGGCCTGGCCGCCGGCCGCCTGGGCTTTCAGGCGCTCGACGTGCCGCGCAAACTCGCGCACCAGGTACGAGCCCGGCGCCCACACTGGCATCTTGAGGTCGGTGTATTCCTGGCCGAAGCCCTGCAAATCCAGCCGCACCTCAAAGTAGTGGGTTTGGGGCGCGGGCATGGCCAGCGTGTAGCGCAGGCTACCCCCGGCGGCGCTCTCGGCGGCCGGGGCGGCGACCGCGGGGGCGCCGTGCTTTACCTTGGTTTTGACTTTGACTTGGGCGGCGGCGGGCCCGGCCACCAGCAGGCCGGCCAAGGCGGCCAGGCGGCAAAAAGCAGAAGTAGATGCGAACATGCGCACAAAGTAAATGCGCCAGCCGGGCCGCACAGTCAAATTTTTACCCTTACCCCACGTTAACCTCTGCCCGGCGCCCGCCGTTAAGCGGGCCAGACCCGTGGCTTTACCCGTGACTTATGCGCAGTATCTGGTTGATTTTTGGGGGTTTACTGGCAATGCTGCTGGCGGTTAAGTTTTATCCGCAACGGCCGGCCAATGGACTGACGACCAGCCGCCCTACCCCCTCCCCACCCGTTGTGCTGGTGAGTGCCCGGCGGCCGGCCACCTCCGCGCGGCCCCCGGCCGAGGAAGCGCGCCGCGATAGCGTAGTGCGCTTTGCCGTGCGCCAACTGGGTATTCCATACCGCTACGCGGGGGTTAGCCCGGTCAGCGGCTTCGACTGCTCGGGCTTCGTGGCCTACGTGTTCGCGCATTTTGGCGTGCCTACCCCCCACGCCACGGCCCTGCTCATCAGCGTGGGCCAGCCGGTGGCGCGGGCCGACGCCCGGCCCGGCGACATCGTGGTGTTTACCGGCACGGCGCCCACCAGCACCACGCCCGGCCACGCGGGCATCGTGGTTTCGGCCCGCGGCGAAACGCCGCTGCGTTTCGTGCACGCCTCTTCGGCCCAGCGCGAGTCGGGCGTAAAAGTCAGCCAGGTCGAAAACTCGGGCTACGAGCGCCGCTTTATGCAGGTGCGGCGGGTACTTTAAGATAAGGAGCAAGGAGCAATTGAGGTTGATTCAATTGCTCCTTGCTCCTTGTTCATTGCTCCTTACAAAAAACGATACCCGGCTGGCCCACCGCGGAACGCTCACGCGCGCCGTTGGGCCAACCGGGTATCTAATCCTTCAAATCTTACCAAGCGGCAGCGCTGGGGTACAGCGCCGGCGTCTCACAGTAAGACCTGTCCAACGAAAGGGTGCCGCGATACCGCAGCGCCCTCCGCCGAGCTGTGTGTGTTAGGCGAGTACGGCGGTGAGGCGTACTACATTGGACAGGCTCGGCAGGATTTGGTTGGGACTACTAGACATTTTGTACCTCCTTTCTTTATGGTTCCACATAACCCCGAACGCGCTTCCCAGCAATTTAGGGCGGCTTGCGCGGGGCCGTAGCACTCGCTACTGGGGGTTAAAGTTAATTGCTGGCGCGCAGGTTCAAAATTTTCGCCAATATTTCTGGGTTCTTAGGCCAGCACTTTTAGCATTCCGCTGACAATCAAGCTACTTATTTTGCGGTTTGGGCCTTCTGATTTTTACTTTTGCCAAACCGGCTGGCACTTCCGGTTTATCCGCCCGTGCTAGGCGGCAGGCAAAATTTCTGGCCGTATAATTGCCTTACCTAATCCATATTTTTCACCACACCTTCATATTCCCAACGATGTACAAGTACCTTGTCTTTCTGCTCGCTCTCTGGCTCGGCGTGGCGGCCCATCCGGCCCAGGCCCAAACGCTGACGCCGCTGGGTGTGTGGACCAATGCCGAGAAGAAAGCGACATTCGAGATTTATAAGTGCGGTGACCTGCTCTGTGGTAAAATCGTGACTATCACCGTGCCCAACGACCCTGCCACCGGCAAGCCCAAGCTCGACACCCAAAACCCGGACCCCAAGCTGCGGACCCGCCCCCGCCTGGGCCTGGTGTTCATGCAAGGCTTTGGCTATGACAGTGAGAACAAGTGGGATAACGGCAAGATATACGACCCCGAAACCGGCAAAACCTACTCGTGCTACATGAAGATGGAATCGGCTAATACGATGGAAGTGAAAGGCTACATCGGCTTCTCGCTCATTGGCAAGTCGCAGACCTGGACGCGGGTAAAATAGACTTGGCCCCGCGGCCGGCTGGCCCGGCCCCAAGCGCCCCTTCTCACCAGAAGGGGCGCTATTTTTTGGCCCCTACCCCCCGCCCGGCCACCGAAGCCGCCCGAAACTATTTGCCTAAACGCGTGTTTTCGCCCTGTTCAGGTCGACCGAAAAGTATCGTGCTTCAGTTTATCCATCAGCTTTTTCAGCGGCGCGGCGAGGCGGCGGCCGAGTGGCATCCTGCCGCCGAGCCCACGCCGGCCCAGGCTCAGCGCCACGCGGCCTGGGTAGCGGAGCGCGTGTACCGCAATTGGCTGGGGCCATACTTCAAAGCCTATCACCTGCGCAAGGGGGGCATCAGAAGCCGGCGGGATTTTCGCGTGGATTTGCTGCACGAGGATGCCCGCCAGGGTGCGCTGTTTTTTTATGACCCCAGCATCGGGCCGGGCAACTTTGGGCATTTATTTCAGCTGTTGGGCGAGCGCGTTACGGCCCTGGGTTACCACCGCGCCTGCCACGACAGCCGCCTGCGCCGCCACCAGCAGCTGCGCGAGCACACCACCAAGCAGTTTTTCAAACCCAACCCCACTGACTGCACCGTGAGCGGCCGCTGCGACCAGCGCTACGGCCTCATTACCCTCGACCTGATAACGGTGAACGACCGGCCGCTCTTTATTCGCCTCAGCACCAATCCGGTACGCGAGTCACACTTCACCCAGCCCCAGCCGTTTGAGCTGCTCCTGAAAACTGTGTTTGACGAGCCCCTGGCCGACGCAGCTATTGCCCACAAAATAGTGGAGTACTACGAGGAGTAGTGCTTAATGAGCAGCGACCAATAATCAGTCACTACTCACCACAAACCGGCCTTCGCCCAGCGCCTGGCCGGCGGGGCCGAGCAGGCGCAGCAGGTAGAGGCCCGGCGCCAGCGCCTGGGTGGCGATGGCCGATGTGGTGGGGGGTAGGGACTGGCGCAGCACCACGCGGCCCGTGGCATCGCGGATTTCGGCCGTGGTAGCCGGCAGGGGCAAGCCGCTGATGGTGAGCTGGTCACGGCACGGGTTGGGAAAAAGCGATAGCGCGGGCGCGGCGGCCGGGCGGGTGGCCAGCACCAGTGCCGGGTCGGGCCGCACGGTGCCGGGCAGGTCGGGCAGCCAGCCGGCGGGGTCCACGGCAATGGCGGCCACGGTACCGCTCACCGCCACGCTAAAGCCCTGGCTGGCTTGCGTTTGGCTCAGGCGCACGAGGCGGGTGCTGCCGTCCTGGAAGGTGAGCTGGTAGTCGACGTCGGTCTGGAAGAAGGGGGTAGCGGCGGGGGTGCTGGCGGTTTCGGCCACTTGCAGGTAGAGCAGGCCGCCCACCTGGTTCCAGCGCACGTCGAAGCGGGGGTAGCCCTGGCCACGGTACCACTGCTGGAAAAAGTAGCCGAGCGGCTGGCCCAGCTCAGCCTCAAACAGGCGCTGCAAGTCGGCGGTGCGGGCCGTGCGGCCACTAAACTGGCTCTGGTACGTGCGCAGCACCCGGAAAAACCGCGCATCGTCGTGGCAGAGGTAGCGCAGCAGGTGCAGAACGGCCGCGCCCTTCTTGTAGCTCAGGTTGTAGTGGAAGATGCGCGCCACGCTGGTGGTGTCGGGCACGCGCACGGTACCGGTGAGCTCCAGTTGGGCGCGGGCCTGGGCGTCGTCGAGCCAGGCGCGGGCGGCGGCGGGCGGGCTGAAGGCTTGCAGCGACAGGTACTCGCCATAGGAGGCGAAGCCCTCGTTGAGCCAGATATCTTCCCAGCTGGCGCAGGTCACGTTATCGCCAAACCACTGGTGAAACAGCTCGTGGGCCACCAGCGTGAAGTCGAAATAGCCGAGCGTGGTCATGGTCTGGTGCTCCATGCCGCCGCCGATGGGCGCCATCGCGTGGCCATACTTCTCATTGGCAAAGAAGTAGGTGCCAAACAGCCGCGAGTAGTTCTCGATGAAGCCCGGCGTGCGGTCGATATCGGCCCGGTAGCGCGCCAGCGACTCCGCATCATACACGTAGTTGACGATGGGCACGCGCGGCCCGCCCGCCGGGTTGGCGTAGCTGATGTACTCGACGTAGGGCGCCACCGCCACCGAAATGAGGTAGTAATCAATGGGATGGCGCTCGTGCCACTCGTAGCGCACCTGATTATTGGGCAGCAGCACGGTGCGGGCCAGCACGCCATTCGAGCCGACCTTGTTGGGCAAGGTCGTGGTGATGAACACCGCCGCCGAGTCGGCCTTGTCGGTGAGCACCTGCTTGCACGGGAACCACTCGTGGGCCGAAAACGGCTCGGAGAGGCTCCAGGTCACGTGGTAGGGGTAGTCCACGCCGTCGCGGCGGTAGCTGGTGGCGTTGTTGAAGGCATTGCCCACGGCGTTGGTGTTGCCGTGGGGGGCCGTGCCGTGGTAGTAGATGCGGGCGCTGAGCAGGCTGCCGGCCGGGGCGGGGGCGGCCAGCGCGGCGGTGGCTTCCGGGCCGCGCCGCCGCACGCCGGGCGCCCGCCTACCCCCTGCCACCACCGAATCGATGACCAACGTGGGGGCGGTGGGCAGCGAATCGGGCGGCGCCTGGTAGAGCTCAAAGGCCAGCGAGTCGAGGGCCCGCGCGCCCACCCGCACCCGCAGCAGCACCGAGCCGGTAATGTCACGGGAGGTGTTGCTGAGCGTAAGGTCGAGCTGGTAGAAGCTGACGTCGTAGCGGTCCATGAGCTGGCGGTGGCGGCCCGACCCGGCGGGCTGGGCGCGGGCCGGGCCGCCGCTCCCTAGCCACGCCGCTAGCAGCAGCAAATACCAGCTTATTTTTTTACGCATTCTGAATACTAGCCCAAACCGGCCGGCGTTGCTTTTAAGTAGTTATCCGAAGATAACCGCCTGAGGCAGACTGCCTCGGTCTGGTACCTTTCGGAAACCCCCGCCGCCACGCTTATCTTCACTCAGCTGCCCCACACGAGGGGGGTAGCCGGCTTCTTTTTATGATGAAAACTTACTACTGCCTACTGTTGAGTTGGGGATATTTATTGCCGCGCGCCGGGCGGCGCGTGCTGGCCGTGCTGCTGCTGGGCCTGCTGGCCGCGCCGGCCGCCCAGGCTACCCACATAGTGGGCGGCGAGATGGACTTGCAGTACGTGAGCGGCAACACCTACCAGCTCACTATGAACCTGTATTTTGATGCCGTGCACGGCAACCCCGGCGCCCTGGACGCCTCGCTGACGGCCGGCATTTTTGACAAAGCGACCAACGAACGGCTGGCTTCCGTCAACCTGCCGCTTATCAGCAATACGTTCGTGAGCTACACTGTTCCGACCTGCGCAATCGGCGACCTGAGCACCAAGGCCCTTGTGTACCGCAATACCATTGAGCTGCCGCCGGGCACCTACAGCGGCAGCCAGGGCTACTACGCGGCCGTGGAGCGCTGCTGCCGCAACAACGCTATCAGCAACATCGTGGCTCCCGGCAACGCGGCCCAGACTTTTTATCTGGAGTTTCCGGCCGTGGTGCGGAACGGGCAAACGTTTCGGGACTCGACGCCCCGCGTGTTTCCGCCGGTGAGTGACTATGCCTGCCTGGGCGAGCTGTTCACCTACGATTTTGCGGGCCAGGATGCCGACGGCGACTCGCTGGCCTACGACATGGTGACGCCGCTCAATGGCCACGCTACGGCCGTGAACCCCAGCCCAACGGTAGCTAGCGCGCCCTATGCCCCAATTATTTGGGCCGGTGGGAGCAGCCAGACCGCCCAGATTCCGGGGGCACCAGCCCTTTCTATTGGCGCCCGCACGGGGCGGCTACAGGTGCGGCCGTCGGCCACGGGGCTATTCGTGTTTGGGGTGCGCTGCCAAGAGTTTCGCCGGGGCGTAAAGATTGGCGAAACGCGGCGCGACTTCCAGATTTATGTCACCACCTGCCCCAAAAACACCGCGCCCACCTTGCTGCTGCTGCCCGGCACCAGCGGCAAGGTGGCCTACCGGCCGGGCCGCGACACGCTGCGCATCGTGCCCGGCGGGCCGCACTGCGTGCGCCTGCGCTTCACCGACCCCGACCAAAATTCGCGCCTCACCCTGAGCCTGCGCAACGTGGACTACCCCGGCGCCCTACCCACCTTCACCACGGCCACCGTGGGCACGGTGCACCTGGCCGGCCAGCCCGATACGCTGGTGGCCTCGCTCTGCTTTGCCGACTGCGTGAACACCAAGGGCAAGGTGGCCCACATCGACGTGCTGGTGGCCGACAACGGCTGCTCGCTGCCCAAGCACGACACAGTGCACGTGGCCTTTATCGGCTCGCCGCCGCCCAACGCGGCCCCTACCCTCACCAGCACGGCCGGCCCTACCCTGCCGCTGCACGTGCGGCCGGGCCAGACGCTGGCCTTCGACCTCACCGGCACCGATGCCGAGAGCGACCCCATCCTATTCACGCTGGCGGGCGGCGCGGGCTTTGCGCCCGCCGCGCTGGGGGCCGTGCTGGTGCCGCAGGCCCAGGTGGGGCCGGTGCGCCGCGCCCGCTTCACGTGGCCCGTGGACTGCCGGGCCGTGACGACCCCGCCGGGGCAGGTGCAGCAATTGCTGTTCACGGCCAGCTCGACCACGCCCTGCGGCGATACGCAGCTCTCGGCCCCGCTCAGCCTGCCGGTGATTGTGGACTACAGCAACGTGCCGCCGGTGCTCACCACCACCCTACCCCCCGCCAACGGCACCGAGCCACCGCTCATTCGGGTGCCGCTGGGCCAACCCTATTCGGCCACCCTCACGGGCTTCGATGCCGATGCAGACGTGCTGACGATGAGCGCATCTGGCCAGGGCTTCGACCTGGCGGCGGTGGGCATGCGGTTCGTGCCGGCGGCCAGTCCGGCAGGTCGGGCCAGCGCCACCTTCGACTGGCTGCCGGGTTGCGACGCGGCTAGCGTGGTGGGCGGGCAGCCGCAGCAGCTCACCGTCACGTTTCAGTTGCAGGAAGCCACCTGCCGGCCCCAGCCCCAGACCCGCACCGTGCGCTTTGAGGTGGTGAACCCCGACAGCTCAGCCTTCACGCCGCCCAACATTATCCTGCCTACCGGCGCCAACCAGGCCAACCGCGTGCTGACCATGAGCCAGCTGCCGGCCGATTTTTGCGACGCGCGCTTCGCGGGCATCAAGATATTCTCGCGCTGGGGCCGGTTGGTGTACGAGTCGGGCGACCGCAACTTTAACTGGGCCGGCGAGGGCACGGCGGGTACTTATTATTACTTATTGACTTACACCACCGGCCGCCGCTACAAGGGCTGGGTGGAGGTGATGCAGTAGGCGGATTCGGGTTAGTAGAGCGCATTTGTCATTGCGAGCGCAGCGCGGCAATCGCCCCAGAACGATGGACGAACGGGAGGCG
>CAZZWL010000093.1:13882-22347 GCA_964657755.1 uncultured Rhodanobacter sp. | reverse complement strand
ATTACCCATTACTTATTACCCACTGCCAACTCTCCCAGCATGTCTTCCCAGCGGTAGTAGTGGAAGGTTTTGTTGTCGGACATGGCCACGAACAGGCCGTGCGGAAACTGGGCGTTGAGGGGCACGTTGGTCACGTCGGAGCCGTCGCTGAAGTGGGCGGCCACCTTCACCACGCGCAGCTCGGGGTAGGCGTTGGGGTCGGCAACGGTGCCTTGGCGCGGGAAAATGCGAAACTGGCTCGCGCCCTGGTCCGACACCAGCAGGTAGCCGGTGCGGGGGCCGGTTTTGTAGATGGAAATGCCCTCGTGGTCTTCGGCGAAGCCGGTGCGGGCAAACAGCGCCAGCTCGGTGCTGCCCTGGGTGGGGTCGGCGGCGTACTTGCGCACCCCTACCCCCTCATCGGAGTAGTAGATGAAGCCCAGCTCGTCATCGACGGCCACGGACTCGATTTCCTTGTTGCCGCTCCAGGTGCCAAATTTGCGCACGAGCGTCATTTTTAATTTCCCCTGGCCATCGTCAGCCAATTGATACTGAGCCAGGTAGCCTTGCTTGGGACCGGTTTTGCGGCTTACCACCGCAAATAGCGCGTGGTCGGTGGGGCGGTTGTAGAGGGCGATGCCCATGGGCATGCGCTCGCCGGCGGCGTCGCCTTCAAATACGGCCAGGTTACCGTGGTCGAGGGGCGTCATATCGGGCAGGCGGAAGGCGCGCAGCAGGCCCGTTTCACGCTCCGTGACGAGGGCAAAATCGGTGGGCCGCCCGCCTAGGGGAAAGCCGTAGGCCAGGTCCACGTTGTTGGGCCGCTTCAGGCCGTGGATGGTTTTGCCCGGCACCTCTTTGCCTTGTAAATCAAACACGTAGAGGCCGCCATCAGAGTCTTTATCGGTGCCAATAACCAGGCTTTGGGCGGGGTTGGCGCGGTTCACCCAAATGGCGGGGTCGTCGGTGTCGTAGCGCACGGGGTCGGTCACGACGACCGGCTGCACCACGCCGGGGCCGGCGTTGGTACCGGCGGTGGTGAGGGTAGCGGCCGGGGTGCCACTGGTGGCCTGGGCGGCGTGCTGGCAGCCGGTGGGCAGGAAGGCAGCAGCGGCCAGCAGCGCGGCGGCAGCCGGGGCGCGAAGGGCAGAACTAAGCATGAGGGAAGATGATGTAAAACGGAGTGGCACTCCGTTTCGCGTTAAGCAGACGCCCAAACGGAGTGCCACTCCGTTTTACACTGGTCCCTACTGCTGATTACCAGTACCATCGGCCTGGTAGGCGCCGGCATCGGAGCCGGGCGCGGTGATAGTGGGCGTAAACAAGCCGCCCACCGCGAGGCCACTCACGGCGTTGAGGGGCGAGAACGTGGTGAAGCCTTTGCCGAGGGCTGGTGAGGTACCGAGCAGCTTCAGGCCACCCGTGACTTTGAGGAAGTTGGTCCACTGCATGGTGGTGCTGGGCGCGGCCGTGGTGCCGGCGGCCGTGGTCAGGTCGGCGGCCACGAAGCGGGGGTCATTGGCGGCGGCCGCGCCGCGGGTGTCGCGGGGCTGGTTGGTGGTGACCGAGCCGGCCGTGGCGGCGTTGAACTCGGCCACCTGGTAGCTGGTGCTACCGTAGTAGTACTGGTTGTCGTACTTGATTTTGCTCAGGTCGGGCAGGTCGTCGGAGCGCATGCGCAGGCCGAATCGGCAGTTGACAATCAGGTTGTTATAGACCAACCCGGCGGCCTGCACCTCGTAGTTGATGGAGCCGCCGCGGCCGGCCTTGGTCTGGCGGTAGCCGCAGTTGAGGTAGGTGTTGTTGTAGGTATTGACGTTGGCCTGCACGGGCGCGGCGGCTACCGAGGCCACTTTCGAGCCGTTGGTGGCGCCGCCCACGAAGGTGTTGTAGGCCACGTCGCCGAGGCAGCCGGCCTTCATGTTGATGCCTTCGCCGCCGGCCTTGCCGGTTTTCTCAAAGCGGTTGCGCATGATGCTGAGCCGGCAGCTTTGCAGCCGGATGGCATCGTCGACCGTGCCGTGCAGGTACGAGTCTTCCAGCACGAACTGGGCGTTGGGCTTTTTGGCCAGCATCGAGATGCCGTATTTGGGGTCGCCGGCCGCGTAGCCGGTGGGCGCGTTGGCACCGTAGGGGCCGCCCACGTAGCCGATTTCGGTCCAGCGCAGCACCAGCAGCGCGGCCCCGTCGGCGTTGATGCCGCCCCAGTAGCCCTTAAAAGCCGGGTCGGTGGCGGCACTCACCACGGCCGTGGGGTCGCCCTTCAGCTCGTCGCGAATGGTCATGACCACGGGCGCGGCCTTGGTGCCCAGGCTCAGCATTACGCCATTGACCACGAAGCCGGGGTTGTTGGTGGCCTGCCCGAAGGTGGCCGTTGACTTGGGCTTGCCGATAACCAGGATTTTCACCCCGGCCTGAATCAGCAGCGTATCGCCCTCATTCACCGTCACATCCGAAATCATGTAGTACGGAGCCGTCCGGCCCGCGATGGTGCCCTTGATGGGGCTGCGCAGGGTATCGCCGGTGAAAGATTGGCCCACCGTGCTCACCGGCGCGGCCACGTAGATGAGCTGCTCGCAGGAGGAAAGCAGCCCTACCCCAAGGGCCAGGGCGAGCGAGGATAAAAGGAATCGCTTGAATTGCATAAAATTCATTTTAAATACTTGTGCAGCAGTGAGCTAGCAACATACTAGAACGTCATGCTGAGCTTGTCGAAGCATCTCGCGCGGGGTACTAAAATCAATCGTTCAACGATGCGAGCGAGATGCTTCGACAAGCTCAGCATGACGTTCAATTAGTGATTGAACACTTCTTACCCAAGCGCATAAACCGCCTTACAACCGGAAGCGCAGCCCCGCCAAATAGTAAGCGCGGTACGTCTGGTTGACCACGTTCACGCGGTCGGCGCGGTCCTGGAAGGGGTAGGAAGCCACGGCGGGCGAACCGAGCTGGGCGGGCGCGCCGGAAGCCAGAATATCGACTTGATAGGGCGTGTTGAGCAGGTTTTGCACCTTCACGTAGGCCGTGAGCTGGAAGCGCTTGTCGGCTTTGGTGAGGCGCTTCTCGGCCGAAAAGTCGAGCTGGGACTGCGCCCGCTGCCAGTAGTCAAGGCCCAGAAACTGGCCCACCTGCACAATGCGCGCGCCGGTGTACACGTAGGCCAGCTGCACCTCAATGCCGCTGCGCGGGTCGTTGTAGAGCAGCGAAACGTTGGCCACGTGCTTGGACTGGCCTTGCAGGGGGCGCTTTTGAGCCACCAGTACGCGGGGGTCTTCCGAAGTAGCGCTGCGGCCCTTATTGGT
The DNA here is from genome assembly GCA_964657755.1 of uncultured Rhodanobacter sp. Lineage (GTDB taxonomy): Bacteria > Bacteroidota > Bacteroidia > Cytophagales > Hymenobacteraceae > Hymenobacter. The sequence goes on along the minus strand of CAZZWL010000093.1, from coordinate 19,066 downwards.
AGTGATGCTCGACGAGGTGAAGGTGTAGTTGGTGGACAAGCCGAACGGCCCGAAGAACTTCACTCCCACCCACTCAAACCCAAAGTTGGTGGCCGCGCCCGTGCTGGGGTTGATGGGCTGGTACACCGTCACGGTGGTGTTGGGCAGCGTGACGAGGCCGTACTCAATCGGATTTTTGATGTTTTTGTAGAACGCGCCCACCATTACCTGGTCGCGGCCGGCCCCGAAAAACTCGTAGCGCAGGTCCAGGTTCTGGGCCTGGGTGTGCAGCAGGTAGGGGTTACCGGCCTCGGCATACACGTTACTCTCGCTCACGCTGCCCGCGTTGTTGTGGGGCGTCAGCTCGAAGAAGCTGGGCCGGCTGATGCTGGAGAAGTACGAGGCACGCAGGTTCTGGCGGGCGTCGAGGGCGTAGCGCAGGTGCAGGCTGGGCAGCACGTCGAGGTACTTCTGGCCGCCGCGGTTGGCCGCTTCGGTGAGGGGTAGGCTCGTGATGTACGACTGGTCGGTGTACTCGGTGCGCACGCCACCCAGCACCTCCCAGGCCCCGCGCACCAGGCGCAGCTGGCCGTAGCTGGCGGTCACTTTCTCGGCCGCCGTGTAGTTGTTGTTGCCCACGTAAATGCCCAGCGGGTTGAACACCGTGTAGGCTTCCGAGTTGATATCGCCCTCATTGGTAGCTGGTTGGCCCGAGGGGCGCAGCTGGTAGGCGAGGTAGTGGTTCACGCGGTCCTTGTCGCGGTAGAGGCCGCCGGCGCTCAGCTCCAGGCCCTCGGCCAGCAGGTACTTCAGGTTGAGGTAGGCGGCCTTGTCCTGGTCGGTGTTGTCGAGCCAGGTGCGGGTCGCGTTCTGGTAATAATTACCCGAAGCCGTGAGCTTGATATCCTGCTCGCTCACGTCGGGCACGTTGTTGGTCGCCCGCGAATACACCAGGGACCACGTGGCCGAGAGGCGGTCGGTGAGCTGGTGCTCGCCCTGCAAGGTGGTGTTGGCGATGCCCTGGAGCTGGTAGCGGGCGCGCAGCAGGCGGTCCACGTCGGGGCGGGCGGTGCCCTTATAAGTGGTGTCGGTTTCGGCGCGGGCCTGGGCTTCTTCTAGCTGCAAATACACGCCGTAGAAACGCAGCGTGTTGCGCGAATCGAGGCGGTAGTCGAGCTTGGCGTTGAGGCCCAGGCGCTGCTGCTGGGTCGAGTACTCCTGCACGTGCAGGGTGCGCAGGGCCGGGTCGTTGCCCTGGGTGATGCCCGTTTCGTAGAAATAGCCATTCGAGCCGCGCGTCTGGGCTTGGTACGAGCCGGCCACCAGCACGCCCAGGCGCTGGTCCTTGCCGTAGCGGCTGCCAAACGTGAGGTTACCCAACAGGTTGGGGGCCGGGGTTTTGCGCGTGAAACCGGGCCAGGGGAAGTCGCCAATCGTGGCCTGGTAGGCGCTGCCGTTGCGCGCGCCAGGCGACTGCTTGTTCACCCCGCCGCGGTCGAAACCCAGGAACGAGCGGTCCATAAACAGCTGGCCATAGCCCGTGCCGAGCTGCCCGCTCAGGGTGCGCTCGGCGGGCGCGTCCTTCATCACCATATTTACTACCCCCCCAATGGCGTCGCCTTCCATGCTGGGCGTCAGGGCTTTGGTTACTTCGAGGCGCTGGAGCAGGTCGGCCGGGAAGATGTCGAGCGGCACGTAGCGGTTGTAGGGGTCGGGGCTCGGAATCTTGATGCCGTTGACCAGCGTGTAGTTGTAGCGCTTGTCCATGCCCCGCACCAGGGCGTAGCGGCCGTCGCCGTTGGTGCTGCGCTCCAGCGTCACGCCCGACACGCGCTGCAGCACGTTGGCCACCTGAATATCGGGCGATACCTGGATGGCCTGGGCCGACACCACGTTGACGATGCTGGGTGCTATTTGCTCGATGCGGCGGGCCGACACCTCGCCCTCGGGGTCGCGGCGGCCCTGCACGGTCACTTCATCAAGGGCGTTGTTTTTGTCGCTCAGCCGCAGGTTCAGCACCTGGTCGGGCTGGGTGGCGGTGAGGCTAACGTGCTGGTTTTTGGCCTCGTAGCTAATAAACTGGCTCACCAGCTCGTACTCGCCGGTGGGCACGTTGCGCAGCACAAAGGTGCCATCGAGCTGCACCTGGCCGTTGTAGCTGGTGCCCTGCAAAAACACCACCGCGCCCACCAGCGGCTCGCCCGTGCGGGCATCGGTCACGCGGCCTTTAATAGTGCCCGCCCAGCCCGCCAGCGGCAGGGCCAGCGCACAAACTACTACCGACAGGGGGTAAAAAATACGACTCATGCAACGCGGAGTAAAGGCAGCGGATTTTGCTGGTGCAAAGGTCCGCCTACCCCCTACCGGCTGCCAAGCCGCGTGTATTACCAAACTATTTCGCCTTGTCGAATAGTTGAGCTAATTTTTCCTCAAGTATAATTTTCCAACTAAAAAGTCGCATTAACGACTATAAACCCGGTATTTTAACGGGTTATTTATCATTTTATTACCCGGCTCACTGCTCGGTAATGCAGGGGTAATATGCAAAGCCCGCACAGCATTAAAAAACCCCCGTGCTACTGGTAGCACGGGGGTTTTATTTAAGTAATCAGATGGTCAGACTTTGGGGCTGACCGTCTGATTACTCGTTAAATAATCGCTCAACCTTGCCAGTAGCTGCTGGTGCAACTCAGGCGTGATACTGCCCAGCTCTCCCAGAATTTTGGTAGGGCTTACCACAGTCAGAAAGCCAAGCCGCACGATGGAAGGCACCCGCAAACCAGTAGCGCCAAAAACCGGCACGGTTGGCGCCAGCAGCTCGTCGAAGCCAGCTACCAGCTGCTGAAGCTGGCTGCTGATGCCCGCCACCAGCAAGTCGCCGAAGGGCGGCATGGCCCGGAGAACCAGCGCGGGGCGCGGTTTAACCTGGCCGTTGGCCTGCGGCAGCGCTACCAGTACGATACTAGCCTCCCGCATAATCGGGGTTCGGCTGCTTCACATCGGCCAGCGAGTAATCAGGCTCATTTTCGCCGTAGGCCGCAGCCAGGTTTTGCAGGGCAAATTGCTCCCACTCCGCTTTTTCGGTTAGCGGCTTAGGCAATACGGTTATCAGGAGGGCCATATCGGCTTCCAGCTCAAACGGCTCATCCAACACAATCTGGTGCCCATCGTAATGCGCAGTCAGTGAAACAGTTTGCATATAAATAAGGCCGTTAATTTCTGTAAAGAAACACCGCCCGCCGAAGTACGTTCGACGGGCGGCGCAAATTACTTTTTCCCCGCCAGAATCTCGTCCACAATCAGCGGGTCGAGCAGGGTGGTCACGTCGCCCAGGTTGGCGGTTTCGCCCTCGGCCACCTTGCGCAAGATGCGGCGCATGATTTTGCCCGAGCGGGTTTTGGGTAAGCCACTCACCAGCTGTATCTTATCGGGCTTGGCGATGCGGCCGATGGCGGCCACCACGGCTTCGATGATGCTGGCTTCGGCCATCTGCACTTCGAGGTCGGTGGTGGGCACGCCCTGGCGGCAGATGACGTAGGCGTAGATGCCCTGGCCCTTCACGTCGTGGGGATAGCCCACCACGGCGCTTTCCACCACGTAGTCGCTCTCGTTGATGGCGTTCTCGATTTCGGCGGTGCCGAAGCGGTGGCCGCTCACGTTTATCACGTCATCGACGCGGCCGATGATGCGGTAGAGGCCGTTTTCGTCGCGCCGGGCGCCGTCGCCGGTGAAGTAGTAGCCGGGGTAGGGCTGAAAATACGTCTGGCGGGCGCGCTCGTGGTCGCCCCAGGTGGTGCGAATGACGCCCGGCCAGCTGGCCTTGATGGCCAGGTAGCCCACCTGGTTGTTACCCTCGATTTCGGTGCCGTCCTGGTTGAGCAGCACGGGCTGCACGCCGGGCAGCGGCAGGCCGGCGCGGGCGGGCACGCTGGGCGTGATGCCGGCCATGGCCGAAATCATGATGCCGCCGGTTTCGGTCTGCCACCAAGTGTCTACGATGGGGCAGCGGCCCTTGCCCACGTGCTGGTGGTACCAGTGCCAGGCCTCCTCGTTGATGGGCTCGCCCACCGAGCCCAGCACGCGCAGGCTGCTGAGCGAGTAGCTCAGCACGTTGTCGAGCGGCGTGGCCATGAGCGAGCGGATGGCCGTGGGCGCGGTATAAAAAGCTGTAACGTGATGTTTGTCAATTACTTCCCAAAACCTACCGGCCGATGGGAACGTGGGCACACCTTCAAACAGCAGCGTGGTGCCGCCCGCCAGCAGCGGGGCGTACAGGGTATAGGTGTGGCCCGTGACCCAGCCAATATCAGCGGTGCACCAGTAGATATCGTTCTCCTCGATTTGGAACACGTTGCGGAACGTGTAGTCGGCCCACACCATGTAGCCGGCCTGGGTGTGCACCACGCCCTTGGGCTTGCCGGTGCTGCCGCTGGTGTAGAGGATGAAGAGCGGGTCCTCGGCCGCCATCTCTTCGGCGGGGCAGTCTTTAGCCACATCTTTCACCTCGTCGTGGTACCACACGTCCCTACCCCCCTTCATATCGACGGGCCAGCCGGTGTGCTCCACCACGATGACGCGCCGCACCGAGGGGCACTGGGCCAACGCCTCATCAACCACGCTCTTCACCGGAATTTGCTTGGCGCCGCGGTTGAGGCCGTCGGCGGTGAGCACGAAGGCGGCCTCGGCATCATTCACGCGGTCGGCGATGGCCGAGGCCGAAAAGCCGGCAAAAATGACGCCGTGTACGGCCCCAATGCGGGCGCAGGCCAGCGTGGCCACGGCCAGCAGCGGTATCATGGGCATATACAATACTACGCGGTCGCCCTTCTTTACCCCGTTCTTTTTCAGCACGTTGGCAAACTGGCACACCTGCTCGTGCAGCTCGCGGTAGGTGAGGCGCAGGTGGCGGGTTTTGGGGTCGTTGGGCTCGAAGATGATGGCCAGCTTATTAGCGCGCTGCTCGAGGTGGCGGTCGAGGCAGTTTTCGGTGACGTTGAGGGTGGCGCCGGCGTACCAGGTGCTGGTGCCGGCCGGCGAAAACTCGCCGCCGCGCACCGTATCCCACTTTTTGCGCCAGGTGAAGGGCTCGGCCGCGGCAGCCCAAAAGGCATCGGGGTCTTCGATGGACTGCTGATAGTCAGCGTGGTATTCTTCGAGGGTGCGGGTGCGAATGGCAGACATTTTTTTGAGTTATGAGTTAAAAGT
>CAZZWL010000093.1:10348-13858 GCA_964657755.1 uncultured Rhodanobacter sp. | reverse complement strand
ATCCTTGCTTCGCAGGCTCGCAAGGACAGCTAATTTGATGTTAAGTAGCGAAAGCCTGCCCTACCCCCCTCCTTTCGAGGGAAGCGCGAATTTCATCGAGAATGAGCGGGTCGTCGATGGTGGCGGGCAGGGCGAAAGCCTCGCCGTCGGCGAGCTGGCGCAGGGTTTTGCGCAGGATTTTGCCCGAGCGGGTTTTGGGCAGGCGCTGCACGGTTAGCACCTGCCGGAAGCAGGCCAGCGCGCCGATGCGCTGGCGCACGGCCGCCACCAGCGCTTGCTCCAGCGCGGCCTCGCTTATGGCCTGGCCGTCTTTGAGCACCACCAGGCCCACGGGCACCTGGCCGCGCAGCGGGTCGGCGAGGCCCAGCACGGCGCACTCGGCCACGGCCGGGTGGGCGGCCAATATTTCTTCCATCTCGCCGGTGCTGAGGCGGTGGCCGGCCACGTTGATGACGTCATCGACGCGGCCCATGATGTAGCAGTAGCCCTCGGCATCGCGGTAGCCGCCGTCGCCGCTGAGGTAGTAGCCGGGGAAAACGTCCAGGTAGGCCCGGTAGCGCGCCTCGTCCTGCCAGAGCGTGGGGAAGCAGCCGGGGGGTAGGGGCAGGCGCACGGCCACCAGGCCGGTGGTGCCGGCGGGCACGGGCTGGCCGTCTTCGCTTAAAATATGAATGTCGTAGCCCGGCACCGGGAAGCCCGCGCTGCCGGCGCGGGGCGGCGGCATTTCTGCCAGGCCGGTGAGCGTGGCCAGCATGGGCCAGCCCGACTCGGTTTGCCACCAGTGGTCGACCACCGGCACGCCCAGCACCTGCCCGGCCCAGGCAAAGGTGGCGGGGTCGCAGCGCTCGCCGGCCAGAAACAGGTGGCGCAGGCTGCTGAGGTCGTATTTCTGGGCTAATAAGCCCTCGGGGTCTTCCTTCTTGATGGCCCGAATGGCGGTGGGCGCGGTAAACAGCACGTTAACCCGGTACTGCTCGACCAGCCGCCAGAAAGTGCCCGCGTCGGGCGTGCGCACGGGCTTGCCCTCGTAGAGCACCGAGGTGCAGCCGCGCAGCAGCGGCGCGTACACGATATAGCTGCTACCCACCGCCCAGCCAATGTCGGAACCGGTGAAGATGACGTCGCCGGGCGCCAGCGCATAAATGGCTTCCATACTAAAGCGCAGGGCCACGGCATGGCCACCGTGGTCGCGCACTACCCCCTTGGGCCGGCCGGTAGTGCCGCTGGTGTAGAGGATGTAGAGCGGGTGCGTGGCCAGCACCGGCACGGCGGGCACGGGCGCGGCGCGCAGCAGCTGCGCGAAGTCGACGTCGCGGCCGGGCTGGAGGTCGGCCGTCACAAACTCGCGCTGGCACACCACCACGTGGGCGGGCTGGTGGGTGGCCAGCGCCAGGGCCTCCGCCACCAGCGGCTGGTAGGCAATGACGCGGTCGAACTCCCTACCCCCCGCCGCGCAGATGAGGACGCGCGGGCGGGCATCGTCGATGCGCACGGCCAGCTCGCGCGGCGCAAAGCCTCCGAACACCACCGAGTGAATGGCCCCCAGGCGCGCGCAGGCCAGCATGGCCACCACCGCCTCGGGCATGTTGGGCATGTAGATGAGGACGCGGTCGCCGAGCTGCACGCCCAGCGCGCGCAGGCCGCCGGCGCAGCGCGCCGTCCTATCCAGCAGGTCGGCGTAGGTGTAAGTGCGCTGGGTGTTGGTCACGGGCGAGTCGTAGAGCAGGGCCGCCTGCTGGCCCCGGCCCTGGGCCACGTGGTAGTCGAGGCAGAGGTAGCACGTGTTCAGCAGCCCGTCCCCAAACCAGCGGTAGGCCCCGCTCGCCTCCTGGCTCAGCATGGTAGTGGGCGACGTGTGCCAGGCCAGCTTAGTGGCCTGGGTAGCCCAGAAACCGGCCGGGTCGGCCAGGCTGGCGGCGTGGGTAGCGATGTAGGAACAGGCGCGGGACATGGGTGGGAAGGGAGAGTAGAAAGTGGAAAGTAGGGAGCGGGGCTTGCCCCCGCCCGTCGTTGTTAAGGCTGGGCCACCCATCGGTCAACGATGGGCGGGGGCAAGCCCCGCTCCCTACCCGCCCAGCAGCTCGCGCACTTTTTGCATGAGCTGGCGGGTGCTGAAGGGCTTGGGCACGTACATGTCGGCGCCGGCGTCGTAGCCTTTCTGCACGTCGGCGGGCTGGCTTTTGGCCGAGAGCAGGATGACTTTGGTGGCCGCGCGGTCGGGGCGCTGGCGCAGCTGGCGGCACACCTGGTAGCCGTCCACGTCGGGCATCATCACGTCGAGCAGCACCAGGTCGTAGGGCGTTTGGTCAAGGGCAGCCAGGGCCTCGGCGCCGTTGCGGGCAATGCCGACCTGGTAGCCGTTTTTGCGCATCAGAAATTCGAGGGACATGACGATATTGGGCTCATCGTCGACTAACAGAATGCAGGGAGTTTTCATAGCTAAACTCGGGACTACGCGGCCAGAGTGGCCGCGGCTGGTAACTAAGCGGTGTGGGGGGGGTAGGGCGGGCAACTAGGTCCGGGCAGCGGGCGTGGGGAAGGGCGTTTCGCGGGCCGGAACTGCCAGCGGCAGCTCCACGAAGAAGCGCGCCCCCTGGCCGGGCGCGCTCTCCACCCAGAGGCGGCCGTGGTGCAGCTCCACTATTTTCCGGCTGATGGCCAGGCCCAGGCCCGTGCCGGCGGGCTTGCGCATGGTCTGGTTGGGAGCCTGAAAAAACTTGTCGAAGATGAGGTGCTGTTCGGGCAGCGCAATGCCGTAGCCGTTGTCTTCCACGCACAGCAGCAGGGCGTCGGCGGCGGGCCAGGCCAGCACCGCGATGCGGCCGGTGCCGTCGGCGGGGCAGGCCTTCACGGCATTCGAGAGCAGGTTGATGAGCACCTGCATGAGGCGGTCGCGGTCGGCGGGCAGGGGGGGCAGGGAAGCTGGCACGTCGAGGCGCAGCGCGATGCCGCGCTCGCGGGCCAGCTGCTCCACGGCCTCGGCGGCCTCGTGGGCCACCTCGGCCAGGGCCAGCGGCGCGCGGCTGAGGGTGGCCTGGCCGCTCTCGTACTTCTCCAGGTCCAGCACCAGGGTAATGAGGCGGGTGAGGCGCTCGGCCTCGCGGCCAATGGTGTGGTGAAAGCGCTGCTGCTCTTCTGCTTCTAAATCAGGATTATCGGCCAGGATTTCGGCCAGCGCCCGGATGCTGGTGAGCGGCGTGCGCAGCTCGTGCGTGACGGTGTAGAGAAACTCATCCTTCTGCATGTCCAGAATTTGCAGTTGGTCGTAGGCCTGGCGCAGCTCGCCGGTGAGGCGCTGCAGCTGGCGGCTCTGCTTTTGCAGCTGGCGGTTGGCTTCCAACAGCTGCTGGCTTTCGCGCAAAATACCCACCACCCGCTCGTAGCTCACCTCCTCCACGCCCGCCACCGAAGCCAGCAGCAGCCGGGCCGAGGCCGGGCCCAGGGTGCCGGCCAGCAGCTTTTCGGCATACAGCAGCAGGCGCGGGTCGGCGGCGGCAGCGGGCTCGGTGG
>CAZZWL010000093.1:0-10338 GCA_964657755.1 uncultured Rhodanobacter sp. | reverse complement strand
CGGTGGCGGCGGTCGGCGGCTCGGAGCCGGAAGCAGCGGCTTGATAGCTGCTACTTGATGATTGATAATTGCTAAGTGACAACGCATCGGGGAAGCGCTCGGCGAAGGCGCGCAGGGCCTGGTTGGTGCGCTTCTTACCCAGAAAGCCCAGCAGCAGGGCGCGCACGTCGGGCAGGGGCGCGCTGCCCGGCCAGCCCGTGATTTCCTCGGCCAGGCTGCGGCGGCGAAACACATCCACGAACACGTCGGCCTGGCGCAATTCGAGGGGGGTAGGCGGCACGGCCAGCGACAGCCCCACGTAGGCGCCGATGTTGAAAAACCAGCTCCAGAACAAGCCGTGCGAGAGGTAGTCGAGCCCCTCCAGGCCCAGCAGCGCGCCCGGCCGCAGCCAAGCTAGGCCCCCTACCCCCTCGCTCAGCAGCGACGCCGGCAGCCGGCCCGGCCCCACCAGCGTGGGCACCACCAAAGTAAAGAACCACACCCCAAAGCCCGCCAGCAGCCCCAGCGTGGCCCCGCGCCGGGTGCCGCCCTTCCAGTAGAGGCCGCCCAGCACGGCGGGCAGAAACTGCGCCACCGCCGCGAACGACACCAGCCCGGTATTGACCAGCGGCAGCTGCCGGCCCACCACGGCGTAGTAGCCGTAGGCCAGGGCCAGCACCGCCACCACCGCCAGGCGCCGGCTTTCGAGGGCAATGCGGCTGAGGTAGGCAAACCAGCGCCGCTGGGCCGCGGGCCGCACCGCCGGCACCCGCACCAGCCAGGGCATGAGCAGGTGGTTGCTGAGCATCACGCTCAGGGCAATGGTTTCGACGATAATCATGCTGCTGGCCGCCGACAGCCCCCCCAGGTAGGTGAGCAGCGCCAGCCACGAGTGGCCCGCCGCCAGCGGCAGGGCCAGCACGAAGGTGTCGGCGTCGAAGCCGCGGCCGCCCAATTTCAGCATGCCGCCAAAGGCAATGGGCAGCACGAAGACATTGATAATGAGCAGGTACAGCGGAAACAGCCACATGGCCTTGCGCAGGTGGTCCTCGTTGGCATTCTCCACCACGGCCACCTGAAACTGGCGCGGCAGCAGCAGCACCGCCGACATGCTGAGCACCAGCAGCGTGAGCCACTCGGCGCTGCTCGTGCCCGCCCCCTTGAGGGTGAAGAGCTGGCGCAGCGCCGGCACCGCCGCCGCCTGGTCAAACACGTCGGCAAAGCCCCCAAACAGCCCGAACGTGACGAACACGCCCACCAGCAGAAAGGCCAGCAGCTTCACCAGGCTTTCGAGGGCCACGGCCAGCACGATGCCCTCGTGCCGCTCGGTGGCCTCCACCGAGCGCACCCCAAACAGGATAGTGAACACCGCCAGCGCCCCCGCCGTGAACAGCGCCGGCCCGCTGGCGTGGTCGGGCGCGGCCCCTACCCCCCCCGCCCCGCCCGTCAGCACCAGGTAGGAGCTGGCAATAGCCTTGATTTGCAGCGCGATGTAGGGCACCACGCCCAGCACGCACACCACCGTCACCAGCGCCCCCAGCGCCGCGCTCTTGCCGTAGCGGGCCGAGATGAAGTCGGCGATAGAGGTGAGCCGCTGCTGCCGGCACACCCGAATGAGCTTGCGCAGCACCAGCCACCAGGCCGGGGCCAGCAGCGCCGGCCCCAGGTAAATGCCCACGAAGCTGAGCCCCTGGTGCGCGGCCCGCCCCACCGAGCCGTAGTAGGTCCAGGCGGTGCAGTATACGGCCATGCTCAGGGCATACACGTAGGGATTGGCCACCAGGCTCTTGCGGGCGGCCGACCGGCGCTCGGCGGCGTAGGCCACGCCGAAGAGCAGGGCCAGGTAACCGAAGGAAAAGAACAAGACCAGAAACTTGTTCACGGGAGGAGTGGGCGCTCGAAGGTGAAAAAAATCAGACTGCTTTACGGGCCAGCCAGCCCGTAAGGCCAATCAGCGCCAGCCAGGTCAGCAGCACGTAGAGGTAAATGGTGGGCACGCCCGCCACCCGCCCAGCCCGGTCGAAGGCCGCCAGCAGTGGGTAGTTGAGCAGCACCGCAAACAGGGCCGCCACGAACAGCAGCCGCGGCCCGCGCTGCGGCGGGCGTTCGGAGGGGGGGTAGGGCGTGGGCATGGGGCCGCGAGGGTAGGCGCCGGCTGTTACTAAAAAACCCGCCGGGCAGGCTGCCTGACGGGTTTTTTAGTAACAGCCAGGCAGTTACTAGCTATCCATCAGCTTCACGTCGCGGGTGTCCTTCATCAGGGCCATGCCGATGACGAAGCAGATAAAGGCCGTCACCACCGGGTACACCAGGCCCAGCAGGCTGCTGTGCTCCTTGGCAAAGGTGCCGGCCGGCTGGGTAGCGGCCCACACGCCAATCCAGGTGGCCACCAGCGGCACGAAGCCCCCAAACACGCCGTTGCCGATGTGGTAGGGCACCGAGAGCGAGGTGTAGCGCACGCTGGTGGGGAAGAGCTCGACGAGGTAGGCGGCGATGGGGCCGTAGACCATCGTGACGAACAGCACCAGGAAGAAAAGGAGCAGTGTAATCATGGGTACGTTGGCGGCCAGGGCCTTCATCACGGCGGGCACGGCCTTGCCGGCGGCGTCCACGGTAGCGGGCGTAATTTCCGTCAGGGGCCCCGCGTAGGCCTTAATGCCGTAGAAGAGCGGCACCGTAAACAGGGCCCCGCAAATCATGCCCGTCATGATGATGCGCTTGCGCCCGATGCGGTCGGAGAGCGAGCCGAAGTACACGAACAGCGGCGTGGCCAGCAGCATCGCCACCACCAGGGCCGTGCTCGAATCCACGAGGTCCATCTTCAGCGTGGCGTTCATGAACGAGTAGGCGAAGAACTGGCTGGTGTAGAAAATCACGCCCTGGCCCATCGTCACGCCAAACAGGGCAATCAGCACCAGGCGGCGGTTGACGGGGTTCACGAACGAGTCGCGCAGGGGGCTTTTGCTGGTAGTGCCCGTAGCCTTGGCTTTGGCAAACAGCGGCGACTCGTGCAGCTTGCGGCGGATGTAGTACGAGGCAATAACCAGGAAGCCCGAGAGCAGGAACGGAATGCGCCAGCCCCACTCCTTGAACGCGGCCTCGCCCATCGTTTTGCGGGTTATCACAATCACCAGAATGCTGAGGATGAGGCCGCCGGTGGCCGTAATCTGAATGAAGCTGGTGTAGTAGCCGCGCTTTTTGTCGGGGGCGTACTCGGCTACGTAGGTGGCCGCGCCGCCGTACTCGCCGCCCAGGGCCAGGCCCTGAAACACGCGCAGCACCAGCACGATGAGCGGGGCCGCGATGCCGATGGAATCGTAGCTCGGAATGAGGCCCGTGACGAACGTGGCCCCGCCCATAATCAGCAGCGTGACCAGAAACGTGTACTTACGCCCCACCATATCGCCGATGCGCCCGAACACCACGGCCCCGAACGGCCGCACCACGAAGCCTACCCCGAAAATGGCCAGGGCCCCCAGCAGCGACTTAGTAAAGTCGCCCGACTGCCCAAACAGCACCGGCCCGATGATGGCCGCCAGCGAGCCAAAGATGTAGAAGTCGTACCACTCGATGACCGTGCCCACCGACGAGGCCGTGATGACCTGCCAGATGGTTTTAGAATCAACTTGGTTGTTGTCGTGCGCCGCCGGCGCGTCCAGCGCCGCGTTGTAGCCGGCTGGGTTCAGGCTTTGTTCCATGAAAGTAGTGGGTGGGGTTAGATAGTGATTAGTAGCGCAAAGCGCTGCTCCTTACAAGTATACCTGCGCTTGCAGCGTGACTTCGGGGCGGTACTGCACGCTGTTGACCGTGGCCTGGCCGTTATTGGCCGGAATGAAGGTTTGGTCGCTGAAATCGGGGCGGGCGCGGTAGTTGAGCGTGAACTTGGCATTGTGCCCGTCGAGGTACAGGTTGAGGCCGGCGTCGTACACGTTCACGCCCTTGATGGTGCCGTCGGGGTTGCGCAGGCCCTCCAGGTTGTTGTGCAGGTAGGCCACGTAGGGCTGGAGCCGGGCCTTGGGGCCGAGCAGCTTTTTGGGCAGCAGCAGGCCAAATTGCCCATACAGGCTCTGGCCGGTGCCGATGAGCGGCAGCGCATTGCCGGCCAGCGTGGCGAGGCCGCTGCTTACGCCGGTGCCGGGGTTTATCACGCCGGCGTTGCGCACGTAGTTGGGGCCGAGGTCGTAGTTGTAGTACACGCCGTAGAAGGTAACGGCCGTGTTGGTAGCCGTGTCAATCGGGGCATCGTAGAACACGTCGGCCCCGAAGAGCTTGATATCGTGCGTGCTGGTGGTCGAAAACGGGTCGGTGGGCGCTGGGGTGGGGTAAGCCGCCGAGCGGTAGTAAGCGCCTTCGGCGTTGTAGTGAAAGCCGGCCCCGATATTGAACACGCGCTTGGTACCCAGGTACGAGCCCGTGGTGAAGGGCAGGATGTTGGCCTCCTTGTCCAGGAATTCGTAGTCGAAGTAGCCCTGGTAGATTTTGTTGGAGTTGCGGGGGTTAAAGGCCGCCACGTTGGTGCGCAGGCCCGAGGGCACGGCCGTAGCCGCCGTCTGGCTGGGGGTGAAGGCATCGTCAATGGCCAGCTTGTAGTCGAAGCCCCCGATGCGGCCCTTGGCATACGCACCCAGGAAAAAGCCGAACTGGTCGGTCTGGTCGAGGGTAGGGAAGTTGACGACCGGAATATCGTAGGCCAGCATGTTGGCCGTGCTGGCCGCCGTCATGCGCGAGATACCGGTCTGGTAGTTCAGGCCCGCCCCAATGTTGAGGTACTTGTTGATGCGGTACTCGCCCACGGCCTCGTGGATGTAGAAGGGCGCGCGCTTGCCGGGGCCGTTGGGGTCGCCGGGTGTCCCGCCGCTCACGGATGCTTGGTTTTCCATGCCCATGTCCAGTATCATCAGAAACCGGGGGTTGAGCTGGGCCAGCGCCAGAAACCGCGCCCGCCGAATGCTGAACGCCAGCTGGTCGCTCTTGGGCATGCCGTCGCGCAGGGTGTTGCTGTTGTTTTCGTTGTACTGGGCCCAAAACTGCGCCCAGCCAATAAAGCGGATATACTTCGAGCCGTCGGGCGAGAGGTTCACCTTCATGCCCGCCCCGTAGGGCACCGATTTGGCGGGTGCCACGGGCGTGGGCGGCGGGGCCGGGGTGGCGGGCACGGCGGGCGTGCCCACCGCGGGCGTCGTGATTTGGCCGAAGGCGGTGCCAGTCAGCAGCAAGCCGCTCAGAGCTAATGCGTAGCGCGTATTTCGCATTGGGTATGTGGGAAGTAAAAGGAGAGAAGTTAGTATCTGATGGCCGGTAGCGGCGGGGGTAGCAGCGCGTATGGCTATTAGCTAAGGCTACCCATCCCAATCGGCTCGACTAAGTACCACCCGTTCGGGCCGGGCAGCCACATCAATGCGGTAGTTTTGGTAAGCACTATAGCTCCCGTTAGCAACCAGGCAGGTGGCAAGCAGCGTAGCGGCTTGTAGCGTGCCTATCAGGCTACTAAGCCTGCCGTTGCACCTGGCCGCTTTCCCAGTAGCAGTAACTCAGCTGGAACGCTGGGCACTGGTTGTGACGGCGGTTATTCGCGTTTCAGGGCACTAAAAGCCTGACGTGGTGCCCTACCCCCTCCCCACTGCCCAACGATAAGTAATGAGCAAACCTATAGTAGTTTAGCGATAAACCCGCCGAACGCTTTCGCACGGCTCCAAACGAGCCGGCCCAAACGCAACCGGCAGCCCTCTGGCGAGGGCTGCCGGTTGGGGACTGCCACGAACCAGGCCCCGCGGCTACTCCACGTAGTTCAGGTCCTTGGCGTACGTTTCGGGCAGCGTGCTGGCGCTGAAGAAGGCCAGCACCAGCAGCACCGACCCGATGATGCCCGCCGCGCCCACCATCCCCAGCGCGGGGTTGGCCTTGAGGTTCTGAAACAGCGGCACGATGAACACCGTGGCCCCGCGGGCAAAATTGGGGGCCGTGGTGGCCACCGTCGAGCGCAGGTTAGTACCAAACTGCTCGGCCGACACCGTCACGAACAGCGCCCAGAACCCGCCCGCGTAGCCAATGAAGAAGCATACCGCGTAGAACATGGTGGGACTGGCCCCGTGCAGCCCAAACAGGTACACGCCCACCATCACGGCCGTGGCCGCGATGAAGACCTGCAAGGTGCGGTTGCGGCTCTTAATAAGCTGGCTGAGGCCACCGCTCGTAAAATCGCCCAGCGTGAGGCCGAAGTAGCACCAGAAGATGCTGAGGCCGCCCGTGACGGGCGCCTGCAGGCCAAACTGCTTGCCAAACTCGGGGGCCAGCGTGATGAGAATGCCCACCAAAAACCAGAACGGCGTGCCAATGAGCAGGCAGCGCACGTACTTATAAAACCGCGGGCCATTGCTGAAGAGGCTCAAGAAGTTGCCCCGCGCCACGTTCGACTCCTTGGTTTGCTCAAACATGCTCGACTCGAACACGCCGGCCCGCAGCGCCAGCAGCCCCAGGCCCAGCCCGCCGCCGATGAAATAGGCGTTGCGCCAGCCAAACTGCTGCCCCACCAGGTAGGCCACCATAGCCCCGCTCACGCCCACCGACGCCACAATCATGGTGCCGTAGCCGCGCTTTTCCTTGGGTAGGCTTTCGGCCACCAGCGTGATGCCCGCCCCCAGCTCGCCGGCTAGGCCTACCCCCGCTATCAGGCGCAGCCAGGCGTATTGGTCGATGTTTTGCACGAAGCCATTGGCAATGTTGGCCAGCGAATACAGCAGAATGGAGCCAAACAGCACCGAGAGCCGGCCCTTCTTATCGCCCAGCACGCCCCACAAAATACCGCCCAGCAGCATCCCCCACATCTGCATGCTCAGCAGGTAGAGCCCCTGGTTGGTAACGGCCGTGGGCTCGGTTATCCCAATGCCGTTCAGGCTCTTCACCCGAATAATGCTGAACAGCACCAGGTCGTAGATATCAACAAAATACCCGAGCGCCGCCACGATGACGATGGCGCTGAACAAGCCGACCTGGGGCCGCTCGGTGGGGGGGGTAGGAGATTGGACTGCGTTCATGGGGGTGAGAAAAGAGAGAATGTGTGGTAACTGCCGCCGCCCGCGGGGACGCCCGGCGCCGCGCCACCCGCGGCCCGGCTAATGTAGCACCCGGTCCAGCTTTTTGGTCGGGCCGGGCCGCCGGGCCGTTAAGCTGCTATAGCCCCGCCGCTACTCGGCCCGGAAGCGCTCCCAGCGTATCATCATGTACTTGTCGCCCAGCTCCGTCACCACCAGGCCCGCGCTTTTCAGATTTTCGGGTTTTTGAAAATACTCGGATAACTCCTTTTGGGTGAGTATTTTGTAGGTAGGGTGGTAGTCGGTTTGGCGCGGGGCGCGCACGCCGTATTTCTTCACCCAGTTCATCACGCTCACGTGGCTCACGCCGAGCAGGCGCTCGATTTCGCGGTAGCTCACGCCCTCGATGTAGAGCTGCAGGGCCTTCACCACGTAGTAGGGGTTCACCTCGCGGCCCAGCTTGGCCACGGTGTAGTGGTAGCCACAGGCTTTGCACCTAAAGCGCTGGCGCTCATTCACTACTCCACTTTTAGTGGCTTCCCTGGAGTCGCATTTGGGACAGGCTGGCGCGGACATGGGGAGGAATGGTGGATGAGGAGGAAAGGCGATGCAGCGGGTAACGGGCAAATGTATAGCGATTTAGCAAGAAAACGCATTGACAAACTGAATTCTCGGGGCCGTTTACGTTTAACTGTGAGCAAGCAACGCGTTCGGGGCCCGCGCCGCCACTGGCGCAAGCCCCGGCAGCGGAGCGGAAAGGCTTCTGCCTGATGAGTTTGCTGAAGCAGGCAACTGGGGCGCGCGCCGGCGCCACTGGCTCGCCCAACCGAGCGCCGCCGCCGGTGTAGTAGCGCAAAAGAATACGTGCGGGTCGGCCGGGCACTCACCACCCAGGCCCCGACCGTAGCTTTGGCCCGCCTACTGCTTCCTTACTTATGCCCGCCCCCGCCTACCGCACCATCGCGCCCGCCGACCTGCCGCAAAACGACTTTTACCAGTTCTTGATTGGCGCGGTGGCCCCGCGGCCCATTGCGTTTGCCAGCACTATCTCGGCGGCGGGCGCCGTTAATCTGAGCCCGTACAGCTTCTTCAACGTGGTGAGCGCCAACCCGCCGATGCTGGTTTTTTCGGTGACCAGCCGGGGCCGCGACAATTCGGAGAAGGACACGCTGCGCAACGTGCGCGAGGTGCCGGAAGTGGTCGTTAATATCTGCGACTACCCCCTGGTGGAGCAGCTCTCGCTGGCCAGCGCCGAGTATCCGGCCGGCGTCAATGAATTCGCGAAGGCCGGCCTCACGGAAGCCAAGTCGGACCGGGTGCGGCCGCCGCGCGTGGCCGAGTGCCCGGTGGCCTTTGAGTGCGTGGTGGAGCAGGTTATTACCCTGGGCGACGGCCCTGGCCACGGCAACCTGGTGCTGTGCCGCGTGGTGCAGGCGCATTTTCGGGAGGCTATTCTGCTGGAGGGCAAGCCGGGCATCGACCCGCACAAGTTTGAGGCGGTGTCGCGCCTCGGGGGCGACTGGTACAGCCGCCTGCGGCCCCCGAACCTGTTTACGGTGACGCGCCCCAACCGCCAGCTGGGCATGGGCTTTGATGAGCTGCCGGCCCACATTCGCCATAGCAACGTGCTGACGGGCAGCCACCTGGCCAAGCTGGCCAACACCGCGCGCGCCGCGCTCCCTACCCCCACCCAGGTGGCCGAAGTCAGAGCGGAACCGCCGGTGGCGCACCTGCTCGCTACGTACCCCGAGCCCGCCGCGCAGCAGCACCAGCTGGCGCTGCTGGCCCGGCAGTGGCTGGAGGAAGGCCGCGTGGCCGACGCCTGGCGCGTGCTGCTACTCGGGCCCGCCTAGCGCGGGCTACCGGCGCGGAGCCGTTTTTTTAGGCAGCGGCTGTTTTGGAGCGGTGCTGGCTTATCCTTAAAAAAATAGCCCCGGCCACGCAGGGCCAGGGCTATTACAACAGCAGCTAGTTCGGTTTTTTAGGCCCGCTGACTTATTGAACCACCAGGCGGCTAAAGCGGGTGCCCTGGCGCACGATGTACACCCCCCCAGCCAGGCCGGCCGGCAGCGCCAGCTCAACCGTGCCGGTGGCATCGGTAAGGGCAGCGGCCACTACCCGGCCCATGCTGTCGAGGACCTGCACCTTGGCGTTGGGTGCCGCGTTTTGGAGGCGCGTGGTGGCGTGGGCGGGGTTGGGGTACAGCTCCAGGCCGGGGCCGGCCGGGGCCAGCGCCACCGTGCGCACCGCCGAGTAGCTGGCGACCCCGCTGGCGTCGGTCTTGCGCACGCGGTAGTACAGGGTGGCCGCCGCGGTGGGTAGCTGGCTGTCGGTCAGGCCGAAGCTTTTGGTAGTGCTGGTGCTCGTGGCGGCCCCCACCCGGCTAAACGTGAGGCCATCGGCGCTGCGCTCTACCTGGTACTGCGCTTTGCTGGGCTGGGCTGCCGTGCTCCAGGCCAGGTTTACGGCCGTGCTGCTGGCGCTGGCCGTGGCCGTGAAAGCCGTGAGCGCAGTCGAGCTGCCCGCAGCGGCCGCATTGGCCGCGTTGGCAAACCAGGCGGTGCGCTCGGCGGCGCTGAGCAGGCCGCTGTACACGGCCAGCGTGCCCAGCTCCCCGCTCAGCGCATTTTTGCCACCAAAGTAGCTGCCCTGCTCCAGGTCCAGCACCGGCGCGTCGCCCACCCACGGCAGGGCGCTGAGCGTGGCCCGGTACACCTCCGCGTCGGCTACGTACAGCACCATCTGCCGCGTGCTCGCCTCAAAGGTGAAGATGCACCGCGTCAGCCCTTTCTTGTCCAAATCTACCGGCGTCACGTAATTGCCGCCTTTGTCAAAGACCTGGAGCTTGTTCGAGTTCTGAAACCAGATGCTGAAATCGGGGCCCACCGACAGCACCGAGTTGGCCCCGCCCGCCAGCAGGCGCAGGTCCACCACGAACGAGGCATCGGCGTTGGCGGCCAGCGCGCCCACTGTCGTCAGGCTTTGCGTCCAGCCTTTGCGGCCTGGGTCGTACAAGGCCACCTGCTGGCCGTTGTCGGTCGAGAGCAGGGGCCCGTCCTGGCCGGGCGTCACGGTGGCCACCCTACCCTGCCCGCTCTGGTCGAGGCGCTGCAAAATACCCCCGTTGCCGTTCGTCACGTAGTCGCCCGTGCCCGTACCGTAGCGCAGGCGCAGGTTCGTTGTGCTGATGGGTGCCGGCGTAGTCGTGGGGGGGGTAGTCGTAGTGGTCGTAGTGGTCGGCTTAGTCGCTACGGGAGCGCTGGCAAACCAGGTGGTGCGCTCGGCGGCGCTGAGCAGGCCGCTGTACACGGCCAGCGTGCCCAGCTCC
>CAZZWL010000092.1:0-22431 GCA_964657755.1 uncultured Rhodanobacter sp. | reverse complement strand
TGACGTTCTTTTTTGACTCAGGCTTACCCCTATACCAGGCCCCGGGCCACCAGGTACTCAGCTATTTGCACGGCGTTGGTGGCGGCGCCTTTGCGCAGGTTGTCGGCTACTATCCACAGGTTGAGGGTGTTGGGCTGGGTATCGTCGCGGCGCAGGCGGCCCACCAGCACGGCGTCGCGGCCGTGGCTGTCTTTGGGCATGGGGTAGTGGTTGTGCTGCACGTCATCGACCAGCTCTACCCCCTCGGTGTGGCTGAGGATGTCGCGCACGTCGGCGAGGTCAAAATCGTGGGCAAACTCGATGTTTACCGACTCGGAGTGGCCGCCCAGCACGGGCACGCGCACGCAGGTGGCCGTGACGCGGATGCTGTCGTCGCCCATGATTTTCTTGGTCTCGTTCACCATTTTCAGCTCTTCCTTGGTGTAGCCGTTGGGCTGAAACACGTCGATGTGGGGCAGCACGTTCAGGTCAATCGGGTGGGGGTAGGCGGGGTTACTGGCCGGCTGGCCGGCGCGCTCCTCCATCAGCTGGTCCACGGCTTTTTTGCCGGTGCCCGTCACGCTCTGGTAGGTGCTGATGACGAGGCGCTTGGCCTGATACTTCTTGTGCAAGTCATTGAGGGCCACCACCAGCTGAATAGTCGAGCAGTTGGGGTTAGCGATAATTTTATCATCCTTGGTGAGCACCTGGGCGTTCACTTCGGGCACCACCAGCTTCTTGGTGGCGTCCATGCGCCAGGCCGAGGAGTTGTCCACTACCACGGTGCCGACTTCGGCAAACTTCGGCGCAAACTCGAGCGACACGCCGCCGCCGGCCGAGAAAATGGCGATGGCCGGGCGCGCCGCGATGGCGGCTTCCATGCTCACCACCGGGTAGTCGGTGCCCTGAAAATGAACGAGGCTGCCCACCGATTTGGCCGAGGCCACGGGCAATAATTCGGTGACCGGGAAGTGGCGCTCGGCGAGTACTTTCAGCATTTCGGTGCCCACCAGCCCGGTGGCACCCACAACGGCAATTTTCATGAGGGTAGCAATTAATCAGCACGTTAAATCGGGCGGCGGCGCGCCGGCCGGTGCCGGGCAAATGTCGGGATAAAATCGGTTAGCGGATGCGCCGCTTTGCCGCTGGCAAGGAAAGTAACCCGCGCAAAAAAATAGAATAATGGGCCGGCCGGTAGCCAAAATCGCCGATTATCCGTTGAGTACTGCCAACGCCTTCATCTCTTTTACCTTACTCATGCCCATCAATCCCAAAACCAAGGGCCTGGCCCACGTGGCCCTGCGCACTACCGACTTTGCCCGCGCGAAGGCATTTTACCACGATTTGCTGGGCTTGCCGATAGCCCTCGACACCCCCGAAATCCTGGGCTTCCTGGTTGGCTCCACGTTCATTGGCTTCAAGAAAGCGGCGCCCACCTATCCCGGCGGCGGCACCTTCACGCCCTTCAACGTGGGCCTCGACCACATCGCCATTGCCTGCGAAGACATGGCCGAGCTGGAGCGCGTGGCCGAGGCCCTGCAGGCCGCCGGCGTAGAAAACACCGGCATCAAGCAGGATACCGTAGGGCCCATGAAATACGTGGCCTTCAAAGACCCCGACCGCATTTCCTGGGAGTTTTACATGGTGTAAAGCGGCGCCAACCGGCCCCAACGCACTAAGCCCTACCCTAGCCCCGCCCGCTGGGGTAGGGCTTAGTGCGTTTCAATTCAATGCGCGGTATGGCCGTGGCCCCGGTCTGCCGGCGCTATAGTAGGCCTGCTATCAAGCGCTTTTGCGTAGTTTATCGCCACAATCTGGCCGCTGAACGCTTACTTGGAGGGTAATTCCTGCCGATGAAGCACCTGCTACTCCTGTTTTTCCTGCTGCCGCTGGCCAGCCGCGCCCAGCTCGCCGACACTTTTGCCGACGGCGACTTTACCCGCAACCCAACCTGGACCGGCGACGCGGGCAGCTTCGTGGTGGCCAACCAGGTGCTGCAAAGCGCTGGCCCGGCCGCGACCGGCACCCAGTTGCAGCTCGTGACGCCCTGCCGGGCCAGCACCGGCACCAGCTGGGAATTCTGGGCCAACCTGCGGCTGGCCACCTCCGCCAGCAACCTAGCCGACGTGTGGCTGCTGGCCTCGCAGCCCGACCTCAGGAGCCCGGCTACCACCGGCTATTTCGTGCGCCTGGGCGGCACCGACGACGAGGTGAGCCTCTTCCGCAAAGACTCGGCCCGCAGCCCGGTGCTGGTGATTGACGGGCTGAACGGCACGCTCGCTTCCAGCACCAACAACCTGGTGCGGGTGCGCGTAACGCGCTCGCTGCAAGGCCAGTGGACGCTGGCGCACGACCTCACGGGTGGCCGCAGCTTCGTGGCCGAAGTCCCTACCCCCCTCGACAACACCCACCAGCGCGGCAGCGTGGTGGGCGTGGCGCTGCTCTATTCGGCGGCCAACGGCAAGAACTTTTACTTCGACGATTTCCTGGTGACCGATGCCACCGCGCCGCTGCTGCTGCGCGCCGCGGCCGTGGACGCGCGCACGCTCGACGTGGTGTTTAACGAGGCCGTGGCCCCGGCCGCGGCCACCGACCCCAGCCACTACCGGCTGGCCACGGGGGTAGGGCCGGCCACGGCCACCGCATCGGTGCTGAACCCGGCAGTGGTGCGGCTCACGTTCGCGCAGGATTTTGCCAGCACCAACACGCTGGAAGTGCGGCAGTTGGCCGACCTCTACGGCAACGTGGCGGCCGGGCCACTCACGGCGGCGTTTGGCGGGGTGCCGGTGGCGCCGCAGGTGGGCGAGCTGCTCATCACCGAAATCATGGCCGACGAAACGCCCGTGGTGGGCCTGCCGCCGTCGGAGTTTATCGAGATTTTCAACAACACGGCCACCAAAACGCTGAGCCTGCGCGGCGTGCGCCTGCTGAAGCCGGGTAGCCCCACGGCCGCCGTGCTGCCCGACACGGCCCGGCTGCTGCCCGGCCAGTACGCGGTGGTGTGTGGCAGCACGCGCGCGGCGCAGTTCGCGGCCTACGGTAAAGTGTACGGCGTCAGCAACTTCCCCGCGCTCACCAACGCCGGCGACCAACTGGTGCTGCGCGGCCGCACCGGCGCTACCCTCTTCGAAATAGCCTACGCCGACACCTGGTACCGCGACCTGCGCAAGCAGGACGGCGGCTGGACCCTCGAAATGCGCGACCCCGCCAATTATTGCGCGGGCGCCGACAACTGGCAGGCCAGCCAGGACCCCAGCGGCGGCACGCCCGGCCGCCGCAACAGCGTGGCCGCCCCCAACCCCGACCACACGCCGCCTACGCTGTTGCGCGCCATCGCCCTCACGGCCAGCACTATCCGGCTCTATTTTGGCGAGAAGCTGGATAGCGCGGCGGCGGCCAGCGCGGCGCTTTACACCTTGCGAAGCAGCACCGGCCCTACCCCCGCCGTGGGCCGCGCCGCGCCCGTGGGCCCCGATTTCCGGGCCGTGGACCTGGCCGTGAGTCCGGCGCTGCTGCCCAGCCGGCCGCTGACCGTGGCCGTGGCCCGCGCTACCGACTGCGCGGGCAATGCCAGCGGCGCGCTCAGCCTGGCCGGCGTGGCGCTGCCCGAGGCCGCCCAGCCCGGCGACGTGGTGGTGAACGAGGTGCTGTTCAACCACGCCACGGGCGGCGTGTATTTCGTGGAGCTGCTCAACCGCTCGCTGCGCTACGTCAATCTGCAAGGCTATCAGCTGGGTATTCAGAAGGCCGGGGGTGGCGGCACGGCGGTCGTCAGCCCCGGCGCGCCCTACGTGCTGGCGCCCGGCCAGCTGGTGGCCCTGACTTCGGACGTGGGCATTTTGCAGGCGCAGTACCCCATCAGCAGCGACGCGGCGGCGCTGCTGGCCGTGGCCAGCTTCCCGGCTCTGGACAACAACGCGGGCTCGGTGTTTATTTTCGATGCCACCGGGGCCGAGCTGGACCACTACGACTACAACAAAAGCCAGCAGCTAAGCCTGTTGAGTACGCAGGCGGGGGTGTCGCTGGAGCGCATTCGGGCCGGCGGGCCGAGCGCGGCCAGCAACTTCCACTCGGCGGCCGGCACCGTGGGCTACGCCACGCCCGGCCGGCCCAACTCGCAGGCCCAGGACGCGGTGGGCAACGGCCAGGAGCTGAGCCTGGTGCCCGAGCTATTTACCCCTGATGACGATGGCCAGCAGGACTTTACGACCCTCAACTACCAGCTCGACCAGCCCGGCTACGTGGGCTCGGTGACGGTGTACGATGCCCTGGGCCAGCTCACGCGCCGCCTGCTGCGCAACGAGAGCCTGCCCATCAGCGGCTTCGTGCAGTGGGATGGCCTCGATGAGCACGGCCGCAAGGCCGCCGTGGGCTACTACCTGGTGCACATTGAGTTATTCCGGCCCAGCGGCGGCGAGCGGCGCGAGTACCGCAAAACGGTAGTGGTGGGCGCCCGGCTGTAGCAGAATAAAAACGTTTGTCATTGCGAGCGCGGCGCGGCAATGACAAACGATTCACCACTGCCTGAATTCCAGCTGCTTATTGACGTAGTCGATGGTGGTGCGATACTGGCTGAGCAAGGGGTAGCCCACTAGGCCCTGCAAGTGGGCGCGGCGCGGGTTTTGGTTGAGGTGGGAAATATCGGCGAACACGGTTTGCTGGTGGCGAAACACCAGGGGGCCGGCCAGGCGTGCGGCGCGGAGCTCGCCGCTGGCCACGCGGCGGCTGGCGGCGTCGGCCCCGCTCACGCGGCTGGTGGCGGGCCGGCGCAGCTGCGGCGCCAGGGCGGCCGCATACTGCTGGTCGAGCAGGTTGGTCTGGGCGCCACAGTCCACGGCCACCTCAAACGTCTGGCCCGCCACCGTGAGCGCCACCACGGGCAGGTGGCCGCTGAGCGTGAAGGGCACCCGCATGAGCGGCGCGGGCGCGGCAGCTGCGTCGGTGCCCGGCTGCCGCAGCTGCACCAGCCCGCCGTGGTAGTCGAGGGTAAGGGCATACTGGCTGAACACGTTGTAGCCGATGATGCCCAGCAGCGGCGCGCTCCCCAGCCGGCCTTCGAGGCTGGCCAGGTCGAGGGTGGGCACTTCCTTATGCTGGAAGCTGATACCCTGCCAGCTGAAGCTTTGGGTGAGGTGATACGCCGCGCCGGCCAGGCGCCCATTCACCCCCTGCCCACTCCCAACGGTGGGGGTAGCTTCGGTAGCCGGGGCCGGAAACTCCCGCTGATTGAGCACCAGCGTGGGCGCGCCCGAGTCGAGCAGAAACGCGCCGCGCCGGCCATCTACCTCGGCCTCCACCAGGATGAGGCCGTGCACCAGCCGCAGGGGGGCATCCACGCTGGGCGGCGCGGTAAGGTCTTGCGGGCCGAGGACCGGGCGCGGCTTCGGGGCGCCGGGCGGGGCCAGGTTCAGCTCGGCAAATTGGCCGGCGGGCGTCAGCACGAAGTCGCACGCCTGCGCGGCCCCGTGCTGGGCCAGGGCGCACACGTAGCGCGTGTTGGCTCCGGCCGGCTCCTGGCGCACCACGCGCAGGCCCTCGACCGGCCCAAACCGCGGCACGAGCTGCGCCAGCACCCGCGCCGTGTAGACGGGCGGCAGGCTGCCCACGCGGGTTTCGGCGGTCAGGTAGGGTTGCACGGGTGCCACCGAGCCACTATCGAGGGCCACCACCAGCTGGTCGAGGGCGGGAATGCCAGTGGCCGACTGCGCCCCGGCGGCGCCGGCGGCAGCCAGCCACAAGAGCAGGGTAGCTAAAAAACGACGCATAGCCATAACCGCGAAAGCATTAGGCTGCCAAGGTATCAACGCGCGGCTAACGCGGCCAGTGCGCGGGCGCTCATTAAACCCTACCCCCCTGCCGCCGTCCAACCCCCATGAACACACAGCAGCTCCAGCATTTGTATTGGCGGGCCGGCTTTGGGCCGCGCCCCCAGGACGTGGCCGCCGGCCTCAGCCCCAGCAAGGCCCTGCGCCAGCTGCTGCACGAGGCCCGCGCCTACGAGCCCATCCCCAGCGCGTCGCTGGCCGCCTTCCAGGACCCCGAGGGCGCGGTGATGGCCGTGCCGCCGGGGGCGCCTACCCCCCCGCCGGCCGGCATGGCGGCGGGGCCGGCCGCCGCGCCGCCCGCGCCCGCCAGCTCGGCTCAGCCGGGCACCGCCGACCCGGCCAGCCCTACCCCCCCGCTGGCCGCCGTGGAGGAGCTGCGCCCGCGCTCGGCGCTGGCCCTGCGCCGCCAGGGCCTGCCGCAGCTGCGCCGCGCCGACCTCACGCCCGAGCAGCGCAAGCGCCAGAATGAGGGTATTCGCGACGCATTTATTGGGATGAGCACGGCCTGGATGGACCGCATGGCGACCTCGCCGGGCCAGCTGCGCGAGAAGGTGGCGCTGTTCTGGCACGGGCACTTTGCCTGCCGCACCCGCCGGCCCGACGACTCGCTGGCCCTGCTCAACACCATTCGGGAGAAGGCCTTGGGGAAATTTCCCGACCTGCTGCTGGCCGTGAGCCAGGAGCCGGCCATGCTCCAATTTTTGAATAATCAGCAAAATCGCAAGGAACACCCCAACGAAAATTTCGCCCGCGAGGTGATGGAATTATTCACCCTGGGCCGGGGAAATTATACCGAGCAGGACGTGAAAGAGGCCGCCCGCGCCTTCACCGGCTGGAGCTACGACGGGCAGAGCCGCTTCGCGTTTCGGGAGCGCCAGCACGACGCGGGGCCGAAAACCCTGCTGGGCCAGACCGGCAGCTGGGGCGGTGAAGACGCGCTGCGCATTATCATGCAGCAGCCGGCGGCGAGCACGTTTTTGGTGACGAAAATGTACCGCTTCTTCGTGAACGACGTGCCCGACCCGGCCCGCATCGCGCCGCTGGCCGTGGCCTTCCAAAAGAGCGGCTACGACGTGAGCGACCTGCTGGAGCGCCTGTTTTCGGCCGACTGGTTCTACGCGCCCGCCAACACGGGCAGCCTCATCAAGTCGCCGGTGGCGCTGGTGGCGGGCCTGCGCCGCACGCTTAACCTGAAGATTGACAACGACAAGCAGCTGCTGGGCTACCAGAAAGCGCTGGGCCAGACGCTGTTTATGCCGCCCAACGTGGCCGGCTGGCCGGGGGGTAGGGCCTGGATTGACTCGTCGTCCTTGCTGCTGCGCTTGCAGCTGCCGAGCATCCTGTTCAAAAACGCCGAGTTCGCGGTGCGCCTCAAAGACGACGAAAACGACATCACGCCCCAGACCACGGGCAAGGAGCGGCTCGTCAAGAACACCGAAACCACGCACCTGCCGCTGGCGCCCATCCAGCAATTGCTGGGCAGCGCGCCCGCCGAAAATCAGCCGCAGCGGCTGGCTAACTTCCTGTTGCAAGCCCCGTTGCGTCCCGAAAACCTGGCCCTGGTGCAGCAAGCGGCGGCCAAAGCCGCCACGCCCGAAGAGCGGCTGAAGAACACCCTGGTGAGCCTGCTGAGCCTGCCGGAATACCAGCTGGCGTAATAGTTTGAAAGCGTAACCCGCCTGCGCTCGCAATGACAAACGATTTTTGACATTTGATATCTTACTTAATTACTATCCTATGCAACGCCGCCAATTCATCCAAGCATCCGCCCTGGCCAGCACGCTGTTGCTGGTGCCCAAGTTTTTGCACGCCCTCGACCGGCCCGAAAACCGGCTGGCGGCCCGCCTGCGCGACGCGCCCGGCGGGGCCGCCAAGCGCCTGATAGTGGTGCAGCTGGGCGGCGGCAATGATGGCCTGAACACGCTGGTGCCCTATCGCAACGACCTGTATTACAAGGCCCGGCCCACGCTGGCACTCAAGGAAACCGACGGCCTCCTACCCCTTGGCGATGAGCTGGCGCTGCACCCGGCCATGAAGGGCCTGAAGGGTTTGTTTGACCAGGGCCAGGTGGCGATTTGCAACGCCGTGGGCTACCCCAATCCCGACCGCTCGCACTTCCGGTCGATGGACATCTGGCAGACCGGCTCGGGCTCGGAGCAGCTGCTGAGCACCGGCTGGCTGGGGCGCTACCTCGACAGCACCTGCGCGGGCGGCGCGCCCGCCTACCAGGCCCTCGAAATAGATGACACGCTGAGCCTGGCCCTGAAGGGCGCGCAGCGCAACGGCCTGGCCCTCAAGAACCCCGGCAAGTTTCACCAGCTTACGCAGAGCCGCTACCTCAACGCGCTGAGCCAGGAGAAGGGGGTAGGCGCGGCCGGCTCGGAGCTGGATTACCTCTATAAAACGCTGGCCGAAACGGCTTCCTCAGCCGATTATCTCTACGATAAGTCGAAGATTCACAGCAGCGCGGCTACTTATCCCAACACCGATTTTGGCCACAACCTGAAAACCACCGCCGAGCTGATTACTTCGGGCGTGGAGTCGCGGGTGTACTACCTGGCCCTCAGTGGCTTCGATACCCACGTGCGGCAGCACGAGCAGCAGGGCCGCCTGCTGGGCGAGCTCTCGGACGGCCTCGCCGCGCTGGCCGCCGACCTGCAAAAAAGCAACGAGTGGAACAACACGCTGGTGATGGTATTCAGCGAGTTTGGCCGGCGCGTGGGCCAAAACGCCAGCAACGGCACCGACCACGGCACCGCCAACAACGTGTTTCTGCTCAGCGGCGCGCTGCGCAAAGCGGGCCTGCTCAACCAGGCCGCCAGCCTCCAGGACCTCGACCAGGGCGACCTGCGCTACCAGCTCGACTTCCGCAGCCTCTACGCCAGCATCCTCACCGACTGGCTCGGCGCCGACGGCAAGCTCGTGCTCGGGCCGGGGGTAGAAAAGCTGGCGGGGCTGGTATGAGGTGAGTGGTGAATGGTGAGTAGAAGAACGTCATGCTGAGCTTGCCGAAGCATCTCGCTCGCGCCTTTAGATTACTAATCCAACGGCACGAGCGAGATGCTTCGGCAAGCTCAGCATGACGTTCTGTTTTTACCCTACCCCCTTTACAGCGGCACCATAAACCCGAAGCCGTAGAGCCACTGGGCCGAGCCGAACTGGTGCGTGACGCGGCCCAGGCGGTCGGCGCCGATGTAGCTGTTGGTGTAGCGGGCGTAGGCACCCTGAAAATCAGTACTTAGGAAAAAATACTTGTACAGCTCCAGGCGCAGGCCGCCGCTGGCCCCGGCCACCCAGCCTTCGTAGTGAAATGGCCCCTCGGCGTGGCTGGTGAAGATGGACGAGATGGTGTAGGAAATCATGGGCCCGCCGCCCACCTTGCCAATGGCGCTGAGCGCCACGTGGCGGCCGGCCAGGAATTGCCAGCGCTTCACCAGGTTCACCATCAGGTAGTTGTTGCCGTTGGTGTGCTGCAAGTGCACGAAGTCGGGCGTTACCACGGTGTCGCGGTCAAACTTATAGCCCCGAATCTCGCCCGACACGCGCATAGTCTGGAAGTCATCGACCACGTACTTGAGGTGGTTCCAGCTGACCTCGATGCCCAGGTCGTGCTTGTCGTGAAACATGTAGCCCACCGTGAGGTCGTACTGCGGCACGGTGAGGTTATTGAGCTTCCAAAAATCACTCATGCTGGGGTGGTCGTGGGCCACCGCATCGTGAAAGGTGAAGTCGTAATCGTCTGATTTATCGTTTTTAAAGCGAATGTCCGACTTGGTGTACCAGTCGCGGTTGTAGCTCCAGTTGAGGTACACGCTGCCGTGGTCGCGGGGGGTAATGGGCACGCCGGCCACGGTAGTAGGGGGGGTAGTAATTGGCGGCGCTACCTGGGCCTGGCTCACGCTGGCCAGGCCCAGCAGGCCCGCCAGCAGTACATAGTTCTTCATCAATAGCGGATAGCAAAACCCTGCCGTAGGCGCAGGGCTACCTCAAAGTTACGGCCGGGGGTGGGTAGCAGCGGGAAAAGGAGCCACCTGCTTTCTGTATAAATGATGTAGCTATTACCCACCGGCCGGCCGGCCCGGCAAGTACACGGCTATATTTGAACGGACTTTTCTCGCGCTTATGCAGTCTATTCGTACGTATTGGCGGCGGCCGGCAGGGGCCGCCCTGCTGCTGGGCCTGGTGGCCGGCCCCGCACGGGCCCAGCAAGCGCCCCCACCCAACATGGCCCTGCTGGGCAACGACCCCGCCCTGACCGCCTACCCCGGCCCGCGCTACCCCGGTGGCCCCGACTCGCTGCGCGCCACCGTGCGGCGCGGGCTGCGCGCCGCCAGCCCGGCGCTGGTGGGCCAGCTGTTTCTGCACCTGGAGCTGGACAGCACCGGCCGGGCGCGCGCGGCGTATTTCCTGGCCCCGCCGGCCGGCGCACCCAGTAGTGCGCTCTTCACCAGCCCGGAAGCCCAACGCCTGGCGCAGCAGCTGATGCAGCAGTTGCTGCCCTGGCAGGTGCCGCGCCTGGTGCCCAGCCCCCTGCCCAGCCCGGCCAGCTCCGTCACGCTACCCCTGGATTTTGGGCCGCAGCCGCAGCCGGTGGCGCGGGCCTACGGCGATGAGTTGCCCACGTTCTCCGTGGTGCCCATCGCGGTGCCCGGCCGCAGCCGGGGCGTGGTGCCGCGCAGCTTAGTGGAGTTTGTGGGCCGGCAGGTGCGCTACCCCGCCGACGACCTGCGGCGCGGCCGGCAGGGCACCGTTTTTGCCTATTTTGAGGTGAGCGAGACGGGCCGCGTGGAGCAGCGCCGCATTATTGGCAGCGTGAGCCCAGCCCTCGACGCCGGAGTCCTGCGCGTGCTGCTGCTGCTGCCCAGCGCCCTCACGCCCCCGCGCTACCAAGGCCAGCCAGCGCGGGTATTCTACGTGCTGCCGATGAGCTTTCGCATTCCCTAGCACCGCCCGCCTACCCCCCAAACACCGCCCCGGCCAGCGCCAACACGGCCCGACGCGTGGCCTCGGGCTGCTCCAGGTACGCCTGGTGGCCGCTGCCGGCCAGGAAGAGCGCCGCGCCGAGGGGGGGTAGGGCGGCCTGGGCCACCGAGTCGGCCAGGGGCACGGCCACGTCGTGCTTGCCCGCCACCAGCAGCACCGGGAAGGGCGCGGCGCGCAGCACGGCGGTGCGGTCGGGGCGGGCGGCCATGCCGCGCAGGGCGCCCGCGATAGTGGGCTCGGGCGTAGCCTTACCGATGTCTTCGAGCAGGGCCAGGGCTTCGGCCAGGCGGTCGCGGTTGGCGGGGGCAAAGAGCGGGCGCACAAAGCTTTCCATAAACTTTCCAAGGCCGTGGCGCTCGACGAAGCCGATGTTTTTTTCGCGGTTCTGGCGCTTCTCCTCCGTGTCGGGGTAGGCCGTGGAGTTGAGCAGGACCAGGCCGGCCACGCGGTCGGGGTAGCGCTCGGCCAGGGCCAGGGCCACGTAGCCGCCCATGCTGTGGCCCACCACCAGCACGGGGCCGGTGGCGCCCTTCTGGTCGAGGTAATTGACCACGTAGCGCGCCTGGGCCTCCATCGAAAAGTCGGGCACGGCGGCGCGGTTGGTGCCGTGGCCCAGCAGGTTGGGCATCAGCAGGCGGTAGCCGGCCGGGAAGGGCCGCGTGAACTCCGTCCAGACTTCGCGGCTTTCGGCGAAGCCGTGGAGAAAGAGCAGGGTGGGGGTAGTAACCGACATAGCAGCAGCGGATGGCAACGCGTAAAAGTAGCCCCTACCCCCTCGGCTTGGTAGCGAGCCGCAACCTTCGGCCACCATTTGCAGTTGGGGAATTAGCTTGCTTTCAGCTTATTTTGCCTTGTCATTTTCTTATTTTCCCTATATGCTCTCCTTTTCCCCACGTCTCTTGCTCGCCGTGCCGGCCCTGGCCGGTAGCCTGGCCCTGCTGGCTAGCCACCCCACCGGCGTGCGCGTCGCGCCCGACCCCAACAATGCCGGCCTCAAGCTGCCCGCCGGCTTTGGCGCGCTGGTAGTGGCCGAAACCGGCAGCAAGGCCCGCCACCTCACCGTGACCCCGGAAGGCACTATTTACGTGAAGCTGGGCAAGGTGAAGGATGGCAAAGGCATCTTGGAACTGCACAGCCAGCCCACCGGCAAGGCTAGCGTCACGGGCGGCTTTGGCGACTACGGCGGCACGGGCATGTACGTGAAAAATGGCTACCTCTACGCCTCCTCCGACCACGCGGTGTACCGCTATAAGCTCGATGCCAAGAGCGAGGTAATCAACCCCACCAAGCCCGAGCTGCTGGTGAGCGGCCTGAAGGTGGGCAGCCAGCACGAAACCAAGTCCATCGTGCTCGACAACGCGGACAACCTGTACGTTAACGTGGGGGCCTACGCCAACGCCTGCCAGGAGCAGGACCGCACGCGCGGCTCCAAGGGCATCCCCAACTGCCCCATTCTGGATTCGGCGGGCGGCATCTGGCAGTTTAAGGCCGATAAGCTCAACCAGCGCTACCCCGATGGCATTCGCTACGCCACGGGCCTGCGCAACGTGGTGGGCCTCGACTGGAACCAGCAGGACAACCAGCTCTTCGTGATGCAGCACGGCCGCGACCAGCTCTACGACAACTGGCCCGCCCTCTACGACGCCAAGCAGTCGGCGACGCTGCCCGCCGAGTGCATGTTTGCCCTCACCAAGGGTGCCAATGCCGGCTGGCCCTACACCTACTACGACCAGCAGCGCAAGGAAATTATGCAGGGGCCCGAGTATGGCGGCGATGGCAAAACGCCCGCCAAAGGCGACTACCTCAAGCCCGCCGCCGCCTACCCCGGCCACATGGCCCCCAACGGCCTGCTCTTCTACACCGGCACCATGTTTCCGGCTAAGTACCGCAACGGCGCGTTCATCGCCTTCCACGGCTCTTGGAACCGCGCCCCCGAGCCGCAGGCCGGCTATTTCGTCGTGTTTCAGCCCTTTAAGGATGGCAAGCCCGATGGCCAGTGGGAGGTTTTTGCCGACAACTTCGCCGGCTCGGCGGAGAAGGCTGCTTCGGGCCGCGCCGACCACCGCCCCTGCGGCCTCGCCCAGGGCCCCGACGGCTCGCTCTACGTGAGCGACGACCAGAAGGGCACCATCTACCGCATCGTGTACAACGCTAAGAAATAATGACGAGTAAGCAAGCTCTCCTGACCTTGGCGCTGGCTGGTGGCGCGCTGTCGCTGCACGCGCAGCACCGCCCTACCCCCCCCGCCAAGGCCAAAGCCACTACCAAAGCCGACCCGGCGATGGCCGCCGCCCTCACCCGCGGCGCGGTGGTGTATAAGAACGTGTGCATCACCTGCCACATGGCCGACGGCGGCGGCGTGCCCAACATGAACCCGCCGCTCATCAAAACCGAGTACGTACTCGGCGACAAGGCCCGCCTGGCCCACATCGTGCTGGCCGGCCTGGCCGAGCCCATCGAGATTGACGGCAACGACTACAAGCAGCACATGCCCGCCCAGGCCTACCTCACCGACCAGCAGGTGGCCGACGTGCTTACCTACGTGCGCAACAAGTTTGGCAACAAAGCCAGCGCCGTGCAGGTGGCCGAAGTAAAAGCCGTGCGCGATAAACTGTAGCCCTACCCCCCTCTTTTGCACGCGGCGGCTCCGGCAACGGGACCGCCGCGTTGCGTTTAGGGCTGGGCTGAATTACCGAAAAAGAACGTCATGCTGAGCTTGTCGAAGCATCTCTACCACGCCATGAGGGTTAATAACCCAATGATGCGATAGAGATGCTTCGACAAGCTCAGCATGACGTTCTTTTTGGAGGCATTACCTACCCCCCCTCCTCTCTTTTAAAGAGCGGTATACATTATGCTTGCTACGCTGTTATAGTCCAGATAATACCCTAGCCGCTGCCATATGCGCCCTGCCCTGCTGCCGCCCAACCACCGCCTCACCGCCGCCTGGTTTCACAGCGGCTGGCTCTATGGCAACCTGGCGATTGGGCTGGTTTGGGGGCTGCCGCATATCACCTGGCCGCGCAGCCTGGCCTCGATGGGGCTAGCGGTGCTCACGGTGGGCCTGGGCCACGCGGTGGGGCTGCACCGGGGCATCATTCACCGGGCGTTCCAAACGTCGCGCTTCTGGCGCGGGGTGCTGGCTTACCTGAGCGTGCAGGCGGGGGTAGGCGGCCCCATTTCGTGGCTGAAATCGCACTACTACCGCGACTATTGGCAGAACCAGCCCGTCAGCCCGGCCTACTTCCGCTACGACCATCCCATCTGGCAAGACTACCACTGGAACCACCACCGGGCCCTGCACTCGGCCGATGACGCGGTGTACGCCATCCCGCCCGCCGACCTGCACGACCCCTGGCTGGTGTGGCTCGAAAAAACCTGGGTGCTGCACGTGCTGGCACTCGCCGGGCTGGTGTGGTGGGGCTGGGGCTTCGAGGCGATGGCGGCCGTGGTGTGCCTGCGCGTGGCCGTGTCGATGCTCGGCCACTGGTTCGTCACCTACGTATCGCACACCTCGGGCTATGCCCGCTACCACGTGGCCGGCGCGGCAGAGAGCGGCTACAACAACCTGCTGCTGGGGGTGCTCAGCTTCGGCGAGGGCTTCCACAACACCCACCACGCCCACCCGCGCTCGGCCCGCATGGGCACCGCCTGGTACGAGCTGGACCTGGGCTGGCTGCTGGTGCGCGGCATGGAAGCGCTGGGCCTCGTCTGGGCCGTGGAAGCCGCCGGCCGCACCGCCACCCAGAAGCCCCAGGCGCTGGTGCAGCCCACCCGCCGCTGGCCCTGGGCCGCCTAGCTTTGCCCCCTTATTTTAGAAGCCATGAACGAGCAGCTGATTGTCAAGAATTTCGGACCTATTACGGACGCCACGGTGGACTTTAAGCGGGTAACGGTTTTCATTGGCCCGACGGGTGGGGGTAAGAGCACGCTGGCGAAGCTGGCGGCTACTATGCGCAGCTTCAAATTCCTTAAAGTTATAAATACTAATCAGATACTTTTTGATATTTTTAGAGTTAAAAGCTTTATAGACGACACCACTTTTTTAAGTTGGTATCACAAAGATAAATTTATAAGCTTTGCAAATAAAAGTTTTGCAATAAATGAAGTTTTTGCTGATGAGTTTGATAAAAAATTAATACAAGTTCACAAAGAAATGAGTGAGGAAATGGGGTTTCCAGCATTGGACGAACTTTATAAAGTACCGACCGACACTAATGCAAAAAAGACATTTGGTGAAGTCGCAAATGTTATGCTTAGGGGAATGCTAGAAAAAGAGGTATATAATGCACTTTCTAAAAAACTCTTTTCTAGCAAAGTTCAATATTTTCCTGCCGAAAGAATTTTTGTTCCAATGATAGAATATTCTTGGGCTGGTTTAATGCGTGATGATATCGGACTGCCAAAACCTATTCTTGATTTTGCTAATACATTTTCGTTAGCTCGTAAAGAAGTTTGCGAACTTGAAATCCCATTTTTGGATGCCAAGTTTCTGCATATAGATGGTCGCGATTTTATCAAGATACCAGGCAGGCAAGACCCAATAATGCTATTAGAAGCTGCAAGCGGCATCCAATCCGTCACCCCGCTAATGGTATTGGCAGAACGGTTTAATCGCGACACTTGGTACCCACAAAGCTTCATCATTGAAGAGCCGGAGTTAAACCTATATCCCACCGCGCAGCAAGGGCTGCTGAACTGGCTGGTGGAGAAATGCACCAAAGGCGAGAATGACCTAATTATTACCACACACAGCCCCTATATACTATCTAGCTGCAACCTCTTGCTGGAAGCTTATAAGGTGGCTCAACAACGCCCCGACTTAGAAGACGAAATAGCGGCCATCGTGCCTAAAGCTTGCTGGTTGAACCCTGATGAGTTTACCGCTTACTATGTGGCCGACGGCACCGTGAAACCCATTACTGATGAGCGCACGCACCTCATTGGCGGCAATGAGTTAGATGCAGTGTCAGGTGATATCTCGGATAGTTTCCGCAAGCTGTTGCGCCTGCAGAAACAAAAGCCTCAGTCGGCCTAATGGAAAGCGCCATTAAGCAACGCTACACGCATTGTCGCCAAAACAATTGCGTGCAAGTTTGCCCCAGCGGCAGCAGCAACTATGAAGACCCAGCCGTTGGCTGCGTTCGATTAGCGAAGGGCGATTACGATGAGGAACGCCATTTTACGGTGCACGCCACTGGCACGCCAGCCGTAACGCTGGTTGCTATTGACAAATGCCTTATTGGCCGGGGCCCTGACAAGCCCAAGCGTTGCGATTGCGCTTTTTACATACCCACTAAAATCGCTTTCGTAGAATTTAAGCTCCGGCCCCCGGAACGCGAACGGCAGGAAGATACCCGGCAAGACAAGCGCCTAGCGGAAGCAGCCGAACAGTTGATTGCCAGCATTAAATCATTCGAGGCCGAAGGTTTTATCACAACGCACGAAGTGGAGGCTTACGCGCATGTCGGCTTCCAACCAATTATTCCGGCGCCCACTACTACGCTGACCAACTTAGCCACGCTGATAAATGCCGAAACGGAAAGCTTCGTTGATTTTTTTGCCACGAACGAAGTGACTTTTTAAGCTCAGCCAGCCATAACCTTTTGCCCCGCCCCGGCTTATGAAACCTGCTTCTCACCCGCAGTTTTACTCGCTATGGCCTCCCCCGAATTTCGCCGCGTTTTCCAGGTTATCGATGGCAATAAGAAGGCCGTGGGCGACGGCTTCGACGTGACTAGCCCGATGCCGGGGCCGCGCATCCGGCAGCTCAGCCCTTACCTGCTCATCGACCACATCGGGCCGATGCAGATTGCGCCCACCGATACGCCGCTGGGCTCGCCACCCCACCCGCACCGGGGCTTCGAAACGGTGACCGTGGTGTACGATGGCCACCTGGCCCACCGCGACACGGCCGGCCACGACGGCACCATCGGCCCCGGCGATGTACAGTGGATGACCGCCGGCGCCGGCCTGCGCCACGCCGAGCTGTACGACCGCGACTTTGCCCGGCGCGGCGGTAACCTGGAGCTGCTTCAGCTCTGGGTAAACATGCCCAAGGCCGATAAGCTGGTGGCGCCCAAGTACCAGGAGCTGCGCGCCAGCGCCATCCCGAGCGTGTCGGTGCCGGGCGGTGGGGGTAGCATCCGCGTCATTGCGGGCAGCTACGGCGGGGCCACGGGGCCGGCCAGCACGTTTTCGCCGCTGACACTGCTCGATATGAAGCTGGAGAAAGGCGCGGATTTCATGCTCTCCCTACCCCCCGCCTACAACGTGGGCCTCTACGTGGTGCGCGGGGAAGTGCTGGTGAACGGCGACCGGCCGGCGCGCACCCAGCAGCTGGTGGTGCTGGGCTGGAACTCGGCCGACGTGCAGCTCACGGCTGCCGCAGACAGCCTGGTGCTGGTGCTGGCCGGCGCGCCCATTGAGGAGCCGCTGGCTACTTACGGGCCTTTCGTGATGAATACGAATGAAGAATTAATGGCCGCCATCGCCGATTTTGAGAGCGGCAACATGGGCAAGTTTCCGGAGGACGAGTAGCGCGCGTGGCGGCTATTGGTCGCAGCCACCGAAGCTCGGCCAGGGCCTCTTTCAGAGAACAAAACCTACTTACCCAAAGAGGCCACCCTGCTGCGCTGGCTGCTCGAAGGCCAGCAGCCAGCGCTTGCGCAGCAGCCCACCCGCGTAGCCGGTGAGCGAGCCGTCGGCGCCCACCACCCGGTGGCAGGGCCACACGATGGCCAGCGGGTTCTGGCCATTGGCCGCGCCCACGGCCCGCACGGCCTTGGGGCTGTTGAGCAGCCGGGCCACGTCGAGGTACGAGGCCGTGCGGCCGTGCCCGATGCCCGCCAGCGCCGCCCACACCTGCCGCTGAAACGCGGTGCCTACCAGGGGCGCGCAGGTCAGGTTGAAGTCGCGCAGCTCGCGGTTAAAATACGCCTTTAGCTGCTGGTAGGGCTCGCGCAGGCACGCGGCCAGGGCGGCCGGCGCGGTAGGAAGCGCCGCCTCGTGGTCGAGAAACCGCACGGCGTGCAGCCCGGCATCGGAGCCCTGCAAGGCCACCATGCCGATGGGCGAGTAGAGGTGGGCGATGGCTGACATGGGAGGGGGTAGGGAGAACGATGGCAAGTTACTGGCAAAGAAAAAGAACGTCACCCAAGCGGCGCTTAGTATGACGTTCTTCCCTTGCGGTAGGCTGGTGCTGCCTGGCCGGGCCTAGCTCACCAGCAGGCGCTGGGGGCGGCGCGGCTGGGCTTGCGCCTGCGCCTGCTGCACCAGAGCCTGGGCTTGCAGCAGGGCTTCGGCGCTGGCGTGGTGCAGGTGGCGGCGGGGCGGGCCATCGGGCCGCAGCTCAGCATCCCAGAGGCCCGAGCGGTGCCACTGGTCGAGGTGGTCCCAGTCGGGGCGGTCGATGATGGGGTAGAGGCACACGCCCAGCAGCGGCAGGCCGGCGCTCAGGGCCTGGGCGCACTCGCGGCCAATCATCTGCCACCACAGCGGCCGGTCCACGCCGGGGTGGCTGGTTTCGGTAACCACGAAGGGGCGCTTGTAGCGCTTGTGGGCCTGGGCCAGCAGCTCGTGCAGCGGCACCCAGCGCGGGTCCAGCACCGGGTCGTTCCAGCCCAGGTGGCGGTGGGGGTGCAGCTGCCACTGGTTGTCGTAGTAGTAGTTGAAGCCCACGATGTCGAGCAGGCTTTCGTGGCCGCCCAGCTCGGGGCACATGCGGCCCGCGAGGATGTCGGTGGCCTGAAACTGGTTGAGGTGCGCCCGGCGGGCTTCGCGCCGGTGGCTTTCCCAGGGGTTGGGCGGCGCCACGATGTTGATGAGCGGCTCGGTGCTGAGGAAGCGAATGCTGGGGTCGGCCTCGCGCAGGGCCCAACTGCCTTCAATGTAGGCGCGCATCAGGCCCAGCTTCACTTCCCAGCCCTGGCCCACGCAGTAGGGCGCGGTGCCGCGGGCGTCGCCGCCGAGCCACGACATAAAGCTCACTTCGTTGATGGGCGTCACGATGAGCGTGCCCTCGGGCCGCTCGGCGCGGTAAAAATCCACGAACGCCCGGCAGAGCGCGGCAAAGCGCCGAGCAAACATGGGGTGCAGCGGCGTGAGGTCGTCGGGGTAGCCGAAGTGGCACAGGTCCCACACCTGCTGAATGCCGTGGCGCTGCCCGGCGCGCAGCATGGTTTTCACGGTGCTGAAGTCGTACTGGTAGGGCGTTTTCTCGATTTGCGCCCAGCGAATGCCCTCGCGCACGGTCTTGACATTGAACGGCGCCAAGTCGCGGTAGTCCTCATCGAGCAGTTGCAGGTGGCCAGTGAGGGGTAGAAAATCGACGCGGTTGCCGAAGGCATTAAGCTGGTCGGTGCATTCGTAGCCGCCCCACCAAAAGGAATCAAATGGACTATCTGTCAACGTAGTATTCATGCTAAGCTAATGGAAAAGTGAAGAAGCCAGCGCTAGCCTACGCGCGGCCAGCCAGCGACTTGGCTTCGATAAAAATGCGCTTAAACTCGGGGTAGCGCGCCCGGATGCGGTCTTGCACGGCCACCACGGCCGCCTCGACCTGGGTGGCCGTGAGGTGGTCGTCAAAGTCCACGTCGAGGGCCAGCATCACGTCATCGGGCGAGAGGTACATGGTGAGGGGCGGGCGCACGGTGGTGACGCCGGGCGTTTGGCGGGCCAGGGCCTGCACCTCCTCGGTGGCCGCCGCGCCTACCCCCTCGCCAATGAGCAAGGCCTTGGTGCGCGCCACCAGCGCCACGGCCACGGCCATCAGCAGCAGTCCAATGACGATGGACGCCCCGCCGTCGAAGGACGGGTTATTCAGTAAATGCCCAAAATAGACGCCCAGCAGCGCCACGAGCAGGCCCGCCACGGCGGCCGCGTTTTCGAGCACCGAGGCAAACACGGCCGGGTCGCGGCTGGTGCGCAGCGTGTGCCACGCGCTGCGGCCGGCGGCCTGCTTTTCGAGCAGCGCCCGCAGGGCCAGCCCCAGCGCCGCCCCCTCAAAGAGGATAGACACGCCCAGCACCACGTAGTTCCACAGCGGGTCTTCGAGCGGCTCGGGGTGCTCCAGGTGCTTGATGCCTTCGTAGAAGGACATGCCGCCGCCGATGGCGAAGATAAGCACGGCCACGATTAAAGCCCAGAAATACAGCTCCTTACCGTGGCCGAAGGGGTGCTGCGCATCGGCCGGGCGCTGGCTGCGGCTCATGCCGTAGAGCAGCAGCCCGCCGTTGCCGGTATCAACCAGCGAGTGAATGCCCTCGGAGAGCATGGCCGACGAGCCGGTGAGGTAGGCGGCCACGAATTTGCTGACGGCAATGGCCACGTTGGCGGCGATGCCACCGTAAAGGGAGAGCTTGGAGGAAGATGCTGCTGACATAGGAAGCCCTTGTGTACGCGCCCGGCGGGGTGAAGTTGGCGCCGGCCGGCCGGCGTGGGCCGCGGCCGCGGGGGTAGGGGCGACTAAAAACTACCCAGAAGTAGGTATTGCCCGGCATACCTATCCAGATGGAATTTTGCTGAAGTGCCCGCCTAAAAGCTAACCCGTGCAGCCAACAAAAAACTGAAGGTGAAGGCGTTGGTTTTATAACTGAAATTTTGGTTGCGGTAAGTCACCCCCCCTTCCCTACCCCCCCTGCCTATGCGCTACGTTTTGCTCTTTAGCTGGCTGTGGCTGCTGCCGCTGGGGGCCGTGCGGGCGGGCGGGCCCGTGGGGGCGCTCACCGACACCCTGCATCTGAACTACGACGACAGCGGGCTTTTTGGCCGCTACTTCGCCTACTGTTTTGACCCTGATGCCCAGCCTAGCACTGGCGCGCGGGCCCTGGCGCTGTGGCAGGCGGGCCGCTTCCGGCCCCTGCCGCGGGCCAACGGGGTGTTGCAGGGCGGCTACAGCCAGGACCGCCTCTGGCTGCGGGCCGTGGTCGTGAACACGCTTCCCCAGCGCACCCGTTTCGTGTGGAGCCTCTACCAGTTTGTGGACAGTGCCACGCTCTTCCGGCAGCCCGAGGGGCGCGGGCCGCTGCGGCTGGTGGCGGGGGGTAGCAGCCGGGTAGTGGCGGCGCAGCGGCCATTTCCGGCGCGGGCGGTGTGCTTGCCCATCTGGCTGGAGGCCCACGCGCGGGCAGTGCTCTACCTGCGGGTCGAAAACTACGCGGGCGCCTGGTGCCTGCCCACCGACATGAGCACTACGGAGGGCTTTCTGAGCTACGAGCAGACGTATTTTGCCTTCAAGAACTGGGCCTGGCTGCTGGGCTTTTACGTGGGCAGTGCCTTGTTCAATCTCATTCTCTTCACCTTTCTGCGCGACCGCATCTACCTCTGGTACGGGGCCTACGTGTTCTGCATGACCTGGTTTTTGCTGATGGAAGACAGCCTGGATGCGCAGTTGCTGCCGCCGGCGGCCTACGCGCTGGGCTGGCAGCTGGGGCAGTCGGGCCTGCTGCTGCTGGCCCTGGCCTGCGAGCTGCGCATCCTGGCCGCCTTCGTGCGGCTGCGCGCCGGCTGGCCCCGGCTGCACCGGCTAAGCTGGTGGCTAAGTGGCGCCGCCGCGGGGTATGCGCTGGCCTACCCCCTGCTGTTTGGGGCGGCCCGGCAGCAGGGGGCCACGGCCCTGGCCTGGCTTAATGGCGGGCGCGTGGTGTTGCTGTGGACGCTGCTGCTGGCGGGCGCGCTGCTGCTGGGCGTAGCGGCGGGGTGGGGGCGCCCCCCCCACCGGCGGCTGGCGGCTCTTTACGCCTGCACCTACGTGTTTCTGCTGCTTGGCACCGTTGAGACGCTGCTCAACTACGCGGGCGTGTTCTACCTGCACTTGGTGGAGCCCAATTCCCTGGCCTGGGGCCTGGCCCTGGAGCTGGCGCTGCTGAGCGTACTGCTCACGGCCCGCTTTCGGCAGGCCCAGCGCCAGAATGCCGCCCTGCGCCTGCGCCACCTGCGCGAGCGGGCGCTGGCCGGCCAGCTGCTCATTGGGGCCCAGGATGAGGAGCGCGAGGCGCTGGCCCGCGAGCTGCACGATGCCCTGGCCCCCGGCCTCACGGCGCTGCACCTGGCCTGGCAGGGCCGGCAGGTGCGCGAGGCGCTGGCCCACGGCCCGCCCGCCCTCGCCGAGGCCCATAAGTATTCCGCGGCGCTGCTGCGCCAGCTGCGCTACGACGTGCGCACCCTCAGCCACGTGCTGCTGCCACCGGCGCCCGGCGCGCCCCTACCCCTGCCCGAAGCCGTGACGCTGCTGGCCGAAACCATGAGCCTGACCGACGAAGGCCCGCTCATAACCAGCCAGTGCGATGCCGCCGCCGCCGCCCTGCCCCTGCCCCTGCAACAGGCGGCCTACCGCATCGTGGCCGAGCTGCTGCACAATGCCCTGCGCCACGCCCAGGCCCGCCGCGTGCGAGTGGCCGTGCGCCGCCTGCCCGCCACCCTGCGCCTCACCGTCGAAGACGATGGCCGGGGCTTCGACCCGCGGGCGCCCCTACCCCCCCGCGGCGGGCTGGGCCTGCGCGGTGTGCAGGCCCGCACCGGCTACCTGCGCGGCCAGGTGCAGGTGCGCAGCCAGCCCGGCCAGGGCACCAGCATCACGGTAGAATTACCCGTTTAAAACTGGGTTTCTTACTGAGTAGAATTTATGCGAAGTCACTGTCATTGC
>CAZZWL010000091.1:0-22817 GCA_964657755.1 uncultured Rhodanobacter sp. | reverse complement strand
GGCACTACCCCCCCCGCTACCCCCGGCCTCGCGGTGCCCGCCCAGCAGCCAGCTGACAGCTCGACTACTAAGCCCGCCGCCTCGCCGGCCGTGAAGCCCCAGACTACTACCGCGCCGGTGGGGCCGCCCTCGCCGGGCACTACTTCGCCGGGCGGCATCACGCCCGCGGGCAGCACGGGCGGGCGGCCCTAGCCTCGGCAGCAGTAGCGTAACGCTTTAAGTACGAAAAGGTCCGGCCGCGCTTGTTGCGGCCGGACCTTTTGGCGTCCCTACCCCCCCGGCCGGGCCGGGCCCGGCGGGCCGCCGTATTTTTACCGCACCTTTACGTCACCATGCCCGCTACTTCCCCTACCCCCCCGCCGGCCGCGAAAAGCCCCGATGCCGACCTGCTGCGGCAGCTGCGGCCGTCGCGCATTGTGCTGCCGGCGCTGATTGGGCTGAGCGTGGTGGGCTTCTTGTTTTGGCGCTCCTACCGGCCCGGCGACCTCGACCCGCTGCTCAGGGCCCGGTGGGAGTGGCTGGTGATTACGCTGCTGGTGCTGTGGGCGCGCGACGTGGGCTACATCTACCGCATCCGCTACATCGCCGAGCGCGCCCTGAGCTGGCGGCAGGCGTTCGGGGTGATTGTGGTGTGGGAGTTTGCCTCGTGCGTGCTGCCCTCGGCGGCGGGCGGCACGGCGGCGGCCCCGGTCATCCTCACCCGCGAGGGCATTCCGCTGGGCAAGGCCATTGCCTACACCATCGTCACGGCCTTTCTGGATAATCTGTACTACGTGCTGATGGTGCCGCTGGTGGTGTGGCTGGCCGGCGATGGCCTCTACCCCCACGGCCTGCAGTCGGCCTTTGTGCAAACGCTGCGGGCCATTTTTATTTTCAGCTACGTGGCCGTGTCGGCCTATTCGGCGCTGCTGCTGTATGCCCTGTTTATCAACCCGCGCTCGGTGCGGCGGCTGCTGGTGCGGCTGGCCTCGACGCGGCTGCTGCGCAGGTTTCGGCGCGTGGCCTACCGCCAGGGCCAGGAAATGGTGCTGGCCTCGGAGCACTTGCAGGGCGCGGGCGCGGCCTACTGGTGGCGCGCCAGCCTGAGCACCATCTTCGTGTGGACGGCCCGCTACGCGGTTATTGGCTGCCTCATCGCGGCCTTCACGCCCATGACCACGGGCACGTTCCTGTTCATCTTCGCCCGCAACATCACCTACAAAGTGGTGCTGCTGCTGGCCATCACGCCGGGCGGCGCGGGCATCGCGGAGGGCGCGTTCCCCACCTTCTTCGGGCGCTTTATGGGCACGGCCGCCATGACGAGCTTTCTGGTGCTGCTCTACCGCATCGTCACCTACTACTTCTACCTGGCGCTGGGTGTGGCCTACCTACCCAGCTGGGTCACCCGCACGTTTCGGGGGGGTAGGTAGCGGGTAGTCGTCACAAGAATAGGCAGGTAGCCGCACGCTATACCCGGCGGCGCGTAGTCTACCTGCTCAGCTCAGCGGCTAGCCACTGGCCTGTATCCTGGCCACTCATTTGAGCGACCACTTGCAGAAAGCCAGCCGTGGTGCTGACCTTCTCGGCGGCAGTCTTCGCCAGGATGGCATAAAATTTTTCTGGGCCGACGCGGTCCCGCAGGGCAGCCAGGATGACGGTGCCCTTGGCATAAATCACGCGCCGAAATAAGGGGTAGGGGGCATTCTCCCGGTCAAAGCCCACGATGGCCGGAGCGCCCGCGGCCGCCTGCACCCGCTTGGCCAGTTCGGTTTGGTAGCCCACTGAGTCGCCGCTGGCTTGTAAGTAGAGCAGGCTGGAGTATGTGGCAAATGCCTCGTTGAGCCACTCGCTTTCGTCGTGCACCGAGCCGTAGCCCCACCATTTGTGGCTAATTTCGTGCGCCAAAATCAATAGCTCGTCCCTTTTCGACACATCGAAGTCGGCATAGGTGATGACGGTAGCATTATCCAGCAGGCCAAACGCATCGCGGTTGGTGCCGGGCAGCAAGATGCTAAACCGCGTGATGGGGTCTTGGGCGCCCAGGGAGCGGTTGTAAAATGCCACGATGGCCTC
Organism: uncultured Rhodanobacter sp.; assembly: GCA_964657755.1. Lineage (GTDB taxonomy): Bacteria > Bacteroidota > Bacteroidia > Cytophagales > Hymenobacteraceae > Hymenobacter. The sequence goes on along the minus strand of CAZZWL010000091.1, from coordinate 20,765 downwards.
TGCCCGGCGTAGCAGTAGGGTATCGCGGCCCAGCAAAGGCGGCTCTACTTTCGCCACCGTAATGCGGGGCGTTTTGGCAGAAGCCACCTGCTGAAACTGGCGAGCCACCAGGGCCGTGATTTCCGAGTTACTGGTAGTCCCCCGAAAGACCCACTGCCCGTGGTAATGCCGGCCAGGCGTGGTACTGCGTACTTGGTAGGCCGGGGGCACGCTCACCTCCAAGACGTAGGCAACCAGCTCATACTCCCGGCGGGGCCGGAAGGGTACCCAGTTGGAATGACCGCTAAACTCCATCACCTGGGCCGTGTACAAGTTCTTATCCAGCGTGCCCGAGTACGTAAAAGTCAGCTCCCTTATTCGCTGATAATGAGCCGGAAACCGCACCTCCACCTGCTGCATCGTATCCGCAAAGTAGGGGTAGTAGCTACGAATAATGCGCGACCGAACAGCCTGCGAGCTGGCGAGCTGCCGAATAAGGAACTGCCGGTTCAGATTCAGCTGCACCACGGTGGCCGTATCGGCGGCCGCTAACCTAAAGGTGTACTGGCACGTGAAGGAGTGGGTAGCCGGCTCCACCCGCAGGCGCAGCTGCACAATTGGGGTGGCAAAGCTGCTGGACAAGCAGGTAAAAAAGAACCAGAGAAGCACGAAAAAGCGCATAGGTAGGCGTACCATAAGTTGGAGAGTATCGGCCGAACGGACACCCACGCAAGGCGAAATGAAGTAGTTATTGTGAAACCAAGGTGGTTTTTTCTTATTCTACAAGGCCAGCTATCAACTTGCGCTAACGGCATCCTACGGCCGCGCAATTGGCGCAGCCAGCGCGCCGCCCGGCCGCTGGTAGCCGTTCCAGAACGCGGGCCGGTAGGGCACTTCGGCGGGGGGGGTAGGCGGGGTGCCTTTGGGCGGCTTGGGCGCCACCGGGGCTGGCCCGGCGTTGGGCAGCGGCTTGAAAAACTGCTCGCGCTCGCTTTGGTAGTAGAAGGGCCGCCGGCTCTTGAGCACGCGGCCGGCACTCAGCGCCTGAGCCAGGCTGTGGCGGGCGTAGTAGCGGTTGTTGTCGCCTTTGGCATACTCTACTACGTGCGTGGTGCGGTTGGCCGCCAGCACCTGGCTGTAGAGCTGAGCTACCAGGTTAGTTTTCAGCTGATTTTTGCGCGCCACGCCGTTGTAGTAGGCCGTATCTACTTGCCACAGTGCCTCGTAGCGCAGCACAGCGTAGTCGCGCTGCCGCACGAGCAGCTGGCCCTGGTACACGCCCGCCAGGTAGGCGCCCGTGCTGCGGTGGTCGGCCTGCCTGGCGGCAAAACTCAGCACGTACAGCGTTTCGGCGCCCTTCTGGCGCACGCTGTCGAGCTTCAGGGTAAACTTGCGCAGGTTGCGGGCCACAAATAAGGGTGAAATCCGCACGGGGTCGGCCAGGCTGCCCGCCGGGCCGGTTACGCCAGTTATCGCTTGGTACTCTTTGCCCGCGCTATGCACCAGCACGTGGCGCTGCTCTACTTGCCGGGTGGGACCGTCTTCGAGCATCAAAAAGCCGTTGGCAAAGTGCCGGTAGCCAGCCGGCACCCACACCCGGCTCACGGTTTCGGCCTCGTAGCGCAGGGTATCAAAGTTGCTACGGCGCTCGTGCTGATACACTTCCGTGGTGTAGTCCTGCTGCTCGTAGTTAAGCGGAATATTCTTGATGACGTTTTTGAGGATAGCCTGCGGGTCGAGCGGGGCGCTGGCCACGCGCACTTCCTCCAGCGCGTAGCTGGCCGGGGTCAAAATGACCGTTAGCTCCTCGGTGCCGCGCGGCGACTGCACCCTGGCCGCGTTGTAGCCCAGGCTACTCACCAGCAGGGGGGTAGGCCCCGGCAGGGTCAGCGCGAAGCGGCCTTGGGCGTCGGCCATGGTGCCCCTCCCCTGCCCGGCCAGCTCTACCAAGGCGTAGGGCACCGGCGCGCGGCGCTGGTCCAGCACGACGCCCCGCACCGGGCGCAGGCCCGACACGTCGGCCGCCGCCACCACGCGCCGCAGGGTGGTGCCGGTGCGGCCGGGTACCGGGTTCAGCGAGCCGGGCAGGGGTAGGGCGGCGCTATCGGCCGGCACGGGGGCACTGGTGCTGTCGGCGGGCGCGAGGTGCGGCGGCTCCACGCTGCGCAGAAATAGAAAGCCATCGACCACCTCGCTCCAGGGGCCGGCCAGCGGCTGGTAGTCAAAGGCATAGGTCGTGAGCTGGCGGCCGGCCGCGTCGTGCCGCAGGCTTACGAAGGCAAAGGGCGAGTCCAGGGCCAGCAGGTTGGCCTCCAGGGTGCCGGGGGCGGGCGGCGGCACGGGCACGCCCGCCGTGCCCGGCCGGCCGTGGCTGCCGCCGCCCGCCAGCGTGCCCAAAATGTAGACCTGGCCCGCCGGCAGCGCTGCCTTCACGGCCTGGCCCATAGGCCGGAAGCCGCGCAGCTCCTCGTTGTTGAGCACGCCCACGTGGTTGGCAAAGTGGGGGAGGGCGCCCCAGCAGATAACCTTTTCGGCGGGGTGCTGGCGCAGGTACCACAGCAGGTTGTCCGCCATTTGCGCGTCGCGCGGGTTGCTGTCGGCGGCCACCCAGTCGGCGGTGGTTCTGGCGTCGGGGTCGTGGGCGGCGTAGTCGCGGGCCAGCGCCAGCAGGCCGCGCACGCACTGCTGCCAAAACAGGGCCTCGGTGCGCCGGGCGGCCGTGGGGGCCGACGCGGCCTTGCGCAATAGCGGCTCCACTTTGGCCAGCTCGGCCTCAAAGTCGGCTAGGCGGGGAGTGGGGGGGTAGGCGTAGTGCTCTTGCAGGTAGCCCACGGCCTCGTCGAGCAGGTCATAGTTGATGGCCTTGCTGCCCGGCTCATCCTCCAGAAAGTCGTCGAGGTCGTCCACCAGGTCGTCGCTATAATCGCCGCCCAGCTGCGGGTCAAAGCCCATCACGCGCAGGCCGTCCTGCCCCACCAGCGGCACCACGGCCTGAAACTCCCGCGTGCGCATCCAAACGGGGAAGATGCTGCTCTGCAAGTTCTTAGCCACCGACTTGCCAATGCTAATCTGCCGCTGGGCTTTGTGCAAATCAAAAAAGCCGCTCTCCATCGCCAGCGTCGTAAAGCCCAGGCGCTGCTGCAAGTAGGCCACCAGCCGGGCCTTGGCGGCCAGCACGTTGCCCTCGCCGTGGGTTGGCTCGCCCAGGAAAACCACCCGCGCCCCACCGATTTCCGCCCGCAAAAACTCCAGCTCGGCAAACGTGGTGTCGGCCGGGCTCACGCTGCGCAGGCGGCGCGCGGGCACCTCGCCGCCACCCGCCTGCGCCCGCGCGGTCGGCCCTACCCCCACGCTACACGCCCACAGCAGCAGCCCGCACAACCACCGCACTTTCTGGCTAGAATTCAGATTAATCATCATATTGCCCAAATTTCAGCGCAAAAGAAGCAGCTTCGGCTACTTCTTGCCCCCAGTCCATAAAAAAACCCCGCGCCAGTTACGGCGCGAGGTTTAGGGTAGTATAAGCCCGTTGGGACTCCGGATTACTTAGCTTTCAGCATCAGTTTCGACTCGGGGCTATTCGGGTTTACGAGCGTCAACTTGCTGTCAGTCAAAGTTTCAATGTTAAACGTGCTGCTGGTGGTGCCGCCTTCGGGGGTCATCATAATGGTTTTGGCCGCCTGGTCGAAAACATATTTGCCGCTCTGGGTGCCCGAGTAGGTGCCATTCGAAGCAAAGCTAATTTCCTGGTCCTGGGCGGCGGCATCCTGCTTCACTTTGTCGCCAGTCGCGTCGGTCTGCTTGTCAGTCACCCACGCCTTGCTGCTGGAGCCGTACAGCTTGTTAACTTCCTCAACCTTACCCTTGTCGCTGCCGCATGATGACATGACGAACAAGAGGGCCACTACGCTGAGCAACGAGGTGAAGTAGGAGCGGAAGGATACGTGTGAAAGATTCATGGGGAAAAGTGAAGAAGGTGAGGGAAAGAAAGTAAAGTGGAGAGGTCTGGTGAATACGGACCTGCTTACGCACTGCTTTTTTTTTAGTTATGCCGGGTAACCTTGCTCACCTGCCCCCGTAAAAGGCTCAAAGCCACCCAGCCTAGCTGCGGCAGCTATTCTACTTCACCTTAACTACACTTGTCACATGGGCTTGCTCGATTTTTTGAATAACGAGGGTGATAAAAAGCCCGTTGCACCGGCTACTACCGGCACCGGCGCTGGCACCGACTTTTTCGGCAACAGCGCTCAGCCCGCTGACTCTGCGGCCGCTGGCACTTCCTACACCGTAGTAAGCGGCGACTCGCTCTCCAAAATTGCTAAGAATCACTACGGCGACGCCGCCAAGTGGCACCAGATATACGAGGCCAACAAGGCCATCATCGGCAGTAACCCCGACCACATTGAAGTGGGCCAGGAGTTAACCATACCTAGTATCTAGGTACTTTTTGCAGAAAAAAGGTGAGAAAAGCCACTCCAGCATTGGGGTGGCCTTTTTGTTTAAGTAGGGATCAGTACTACTCGGCTGCCCCATCTTTTTTCGGAATAATTTGGCAAATGAGGCGCGCTGCCTATCTTTGCCCTTACCAATCCGGTACTCCCCCGCAGCAGGCGGGGCAGTTGTAGTAAGTTTTATACAGAAGCGGCGAGAGATTAGGCTCCCTGACCCGCTGGCAACCTTCACCCGCTGAAAGGTGCCAATTCCTACCCCAGTAGCTGCTCGCCGCAGCCTGGGGGGCTATAAACCGAGTACCATGGCACACGCATCTTTCTTCGTTGCTCCCTACGCTGCTGCCGCTTCGGTGCGCACCATAGGAAACCTCCTGCAATTGGCCATAGCTGGCCCGGCCTCCGCGGCCGGGCGAATGCGAATGTGCTGTTGTTGCCAAGGCTAGAGCCTTCGGCGCTGTTCGCTCCGCTTCTTTCGTGGGTACTGCTTCCGCTGGCTGGCTTAGTCCCAGCGGTCGTCTGATACACTTGATGAAAAGTCAACTCGTTGGTCAGCAGTTAGTTAATGGGTTAATTGCTCGCCTACCCCCACCAGAAGCCGCGAACCAGCCAACAGCACGGAGTTTAAAATAAACTTTTTCTCGCAGCTATTTCCCGCTTACTCGTCATGTCTACCCTCGCTTCCGCTACCGCTTTTCAGCAAGCCCTCACGGCCACGGCCCAGCACTTGGCCACCGCCCTACCCCCCGCCGCCGCCCGCACCATCGACGCCGGCATCGCCCGCACCGAAGCCTCGGGTATTGCTCGCCACGCCCTGGCCGCTGGTCAGCCAGCCCCCAACTTTACCCTGCCCGACGCGACCGGCCAGCCCCAGACCCTAGCCACCCTGCTGGAACAGGGCCCGGTGGTGCTCACGTTTTACCGCGGCAACTGGTGCCCCTACTGCAACGTGCAGCTGCGCGCCTACCAGCAGGCCCTGCCCGAGCTAGCTCGCTACAACGCCACGCTGGTAGCCGTGTCGCCCCAAACCCCCGACTTTACCAGTCTCACGGTCAGCGAGAAAGAGCTGACATTTCCGGTGTTGAGCGACGTGGGCAACACCGTGGCCCGGCAGTTTGGCCTGGCCTACGGGGTAGGCCCCGAGGTGGCCGACACGCTGCGTAGCGTAGGCATCGACCTGGCGGCCCACAACGGCACGGCCGACGACGAGCTGCCGCTCACGGCCACCTTCCTCATCAGTCCCGATGGCGTGATTGCCTGGGCGCAAGTGGAGGCCAACTTCAAGCAGCGGCCCGACCCCGCGGCCCTGCTGGCCGCGCTGGCGCAGCTGCCGGTGGCCATTCCGGCTTAATTGGCCGCCGCTTTTTCTACCTGATTTTCAGCTTAAACACTCTTTATTTTTAGCCTCATGGCCACTCAGAACCAGCACTTCGAAACGCTTCAACTACACGCCGGGCAGCAGCCCGACCCCACCACCGGCTCGCGCGCGGTGCCCATCTACCAAACCAGCAGCTACGTGTTCAAGAACGCGGAGCACGGCGCTAGCTTATTTGCCCTCAAGGAGTTCGGTAACATCTACACCCGCCTGATGAACCCGACCACCGACGTATTCGAGCAGCGCATTGCGGCGCTCGAAGGGGGGGTAGCGGCTTTGGCCGTGGGCTCGGGCCAGGCGGCGCAGTTCATCGCCCTGAGTAATATTCTGAAGCCCGGCGACAACCTCGTATCGAGCTCCTACCTCTACGGCGGCACTTATAATCAGTTTAAGGTGGCCTTCAAGCGCTTGGGCGTGGAGGCCCGCTTTGCGAAAGGCGACGATGCCGACAGCATCGAGGCGCTGATTGACGACAACACTCGCGCTATCTACGTCGAAACAATTGGCAACGGCAGCTTCAGTGTGCCCGACTTTGAGCGTGTGGCGGCCGTGGCTAAGAAGCACGACCTGCCGCTGGTGGTAGACAACACGTTTGGTGCGGGCGGCTACCTGTTCCGGCCCCTGGAGCACGGCGCCAGCATCGTGGTGGAGTCGGCTACCAAGTGGATTGGCGGCCACGGCACCAGCATCGGCGGCGTGATTGTGGATGGTGGCACCTACGACTTCGGCAACGGCAAGTACCCGCAGTTTACCGAGCCCAGCGAGGGCTACCACGGCTTGGTTTTCAATGATGTATTCGGCAAGAATGGGCCGTTTGGCAACATCGCCTTCATCATCCGGGCCCGCGTCGAAGGCCTGCGCGACTTTGGCCCGTCGCAAAGCCCCTTCAACTCGTTTCTGCTGCTGCAAGGGGTCGAAACCCTGAGCCTGCGCGTGGAGCGCACCGTCGAAAACGCCCTTAAAGTGGCGCAGTGGCTGGAGCAGCACCCGCAGGTGGCCAGCGTGAATTACCCCGGCCTGGCCAGCAGCCCGCACCACACTAATGCCGCAAAATACCTGAAGCGCGGCTTCGGCGGCGTGCTGTCATTCGCGTTGCACGGCAGCAAAGACACGGCTTCGGCGGTGATTGATAATCTTAAGCTCATCAGCCACTTGGCCAACGTGGGCGACGCCAAGACGCTCATTATTCAACCCTCGGCCACTACCCACCAGCAGCTGAGCGAGGCTGAGCAACTGGCCGCCGGCGTGACGCCCACGCTGCTGCGCCTGTCGGTCGGCATCGAGCATTTCGAGGATATCCGCGCCGATTTGGAGCAGGCTATTGCTGCCGCAGTGAATGCCGCGCCCAAGGGCCAGGACGAAGGGGTGGACACGATTCCCGAGCCCGAGCCGGAGCACGCCCAGCCGCTGGAAGTATAGCTTTTAAGTTTCTCACCGCAGAAGACGCAGAGGTTTTCGCAGAAGAGACGCAGAGGTAAGTAGCCTTCTGCGTTTCCTCCGCGAAACCTTCTGCGTCTTCTGCGGTGAAAACACCCACGCGACATGCAAGACCAGTTTTTCTTCCTCCCTACCCCCTTTCCGCTCGAGAGCGGCGCCACGCTGGCCGGCGCGCAGGTGGCCTACCGCACCTGGGGCCAGCTCAATGCCACGCGCGACAACGTGGTGTGGGTGTGCCACGCCCTCACGGCCAATGCCGACGTGCTGGACTGGTGGGCGGGCTTGTTTGGGCCGGGCTGCTTTTTTGACCCGGCCGACTGGTACATCGTGTGCGCCAACGTGCTGGGCTCGTGCTACGGCAGCACCAGCCCGCTCAGCCCCGACCCCGCCACCGGCGCGCCCCGCTACGAGGCGTTTCCGCTGCTCACCATCCGCGACCTGGCCGCCGCGCACGAGGCGCTGCGGCAGCACCTGGGCCTGGGCCGCATTCATACCATTATCGGGGGCTCGCTGGGTGGGCAGCAGGCGCTGGAATGGGCCGTGGCGCAGCCGCAGCTCATTCAGCACCTGGTTGTTATCGCCACCAATGCCCGGCATTCGGCCTGGGGCATTGCCTTCAATGAGGCGCAGCGGCTGGCCATTGAGGCCGACCCCACCTACCACGCCCACGCGCCGGAGGGGGGTAGCGCGGGCCTGCGCGCCGCCCGCGCCGTGGCCCTGCTCAGCTACCGCGGCTACGAGGCCTACCACGGTACCCAGACCGACGACGAGGCCGACCCGCGCCTGCGCGACTACCGCGCCAGCAGCTACCAGCGCTACCAGGGCGACAAGCTCGTGGCCCGCTTCAACGCCTACAGCTACGTGACCCTGAGCCGGGCCATGGACACCCACCACCTGGGGCGCGGCCGGGGGGGGGGTAGGGCCGGCGCTGGCCCGCATCCGGGCGCGCACGCTGGTGCTGGGCATTACCTCCGACGTGCTGTTTCCGCTCAGCGAGCAGCGCGAGCTGGCCCAGGGCATCGCGGGCGCCACCTACGGCGAGCTGGAGTCGGGCTACGGCCACGATGGCTTTTTGCTGGAAATAAAGCAGATAGCGCAGCAGCTGGAGGTTTTTTACGCGGCTACGTTGGCGGAGTAGCAACGGGATTGGTTAAGACCAATCCAGGTCTTTGAATTTTCTCAAAACATTGTTTATCTACTTGTTATCTCACTTATATGCGTTATTTCTCTGCGGCCAACATTCGGGCCTTCTTACCTCTCGTGCTGCTGAGTTTGCTGACCGGCTGCGGCGGGGCGGGCGGCGGGACCACCGCAGAGGCGCCGACTACCATCCGGCTCGACTATGCTTACTACAACCCCTTGAGCCTGGTGCTGAAGCAGCAGGGTTGGCTCGAAAAAGACCTGGCCAAGCAGCACGTTCAGGTCGAATGGGTGTTGAGCCAGGGTAGCAACAAGGCCCTGGAGTTTTTGAATGGCAAGAGCATCGATTTTGGCTCGACGGCGGGCGCGGCGGCCCTCATTGGCCGGGCCAACGGCAACCCGCTCAAGGCCATCTACGTGTACTCGAAGCCGGAGTGGACGGCCCTCGTGACCAGCGCCAACTCGCCCATCAAGACCGTGGCCGACCTCAAGGGCAAGCGCGTGGCCGCCACCAAAGGCACTGACCCCTACATCTTTCTGCTGCGCGCCCTAGCCCAGGCGGGACTGAGCGAGCAAGATATTGAGCTGATTCCGTTGCAGCACGCCGACGGCCGCGCCGCCCTCGCCAGCGGCGACGTGGATGCCTGGGCCGGCCTCGACCCCCACATGGCCAAGGCCGAGTTGGAGTCGGGCGCCCGCCTCTTCTACCGCAACCCCGACTTCAACAGCTACGGCGTGCTCAACGTGCGCGAGGAGTTTGCCAAGCAAAATCCGGCTCTGGTGCAAGCAGTGCTGGCCGCCTACGAGCAGGCCCGCGCCTGGGCCCGGCAGCACCCCGCCGAGCTGCAGCAAGCCCTCGCCACCGCAGCAAAACTGAGCCCCGCCGTGGCGGCCAAACAGCTGAGCCGCACCGATTTTAGCAACGTGCAGCTGGGCCCTCAGCAGCGCGCCACCATCGCGGCGGCCGGCGACGTGCTCAAAAAGAGCGGCGCCATCGACGCCACCGTGGACGTGCAAAAGACGGTCAACGAACTCATTGACCCGCAATACGTGGACAAGCTCGCGGCGGCGCCCGTGGCGGTTAAGTAACGATGGCCATTTCCACGCTCTCCGCCCCGCTGCTGGCCCCGGCGGCCGTGCCGGGCACGGCCCGCCCGCCCCGCCCGCAGCCCAAGCGCCGCCGTTGGCCGCTGGGCGCCGTGCTGCCGATAGTGCTGCTGGCGCTGTGGGAAGCGCTGGCCCGCCTCGGCGCCCTACCCCCCAACCTGCTGCCGGCGCCCTCGCGGGTGCTGGGCACCATCGCCGAGCTGGCGCGCACCGGCGAGCTGTGGCCGCACCTGGGCCTCACGCTGGGCCGGGTGGCGCTGGGTTTCGGACTGGGCGCGGCGCTGGGCACGGGGCTGGGGGCCCTAACCGGCTACCTGCCGCTGGTGCGCCGGCTGCTCGACCCGCTGCTGCAAGGGCTGCGCAACATCCCGTCGCTGGCCTGGGTGCCGTTATTTATCCTGTGGCTGGGGATTTACGAAACCTCGAAAGTGGTGCTGATTGCCCTGGGCGTGTTTTTTCCGGTGTATTTGGGCGTCATGACGGGCATTCAAAATGTAGACCGCAAGCTGGTCGAGGTGGGGCGCGTGTATGGGCTGACGGGGCTGGCGCTGGTGCGGCGGGTGTTTTTGCCGGCCACCCTACCCGCCTACTTCGTGGGCCTGCGCAACGGCCTGGGCCTGGGCTGGATGTTTGTGGTAGCGGCCGAGATTATGGGTGCCAACAAGGGCCTGGGCTTTTTGCTGGTCGATGGCCAAATGACCGGCCGGCCCCAGACCATCCTGGCCAGCATCCTGCTTTTTGCCGTGCTGGGCCGCTGCACCGATTCGCTCCTGGCCCTGTTGGGCCGCCGCCTGCTGCGCTGGCAAGACACGCACGGCAGTACAATGAACAATGAGCAATGAGCAGTTAACCCAGTCTGTCCTTTAAATCGTCTGTCATTGCGAGCCTGCGAAGCAATCTTTCCTTCCGGCTATGGTCACTAATCCAACGGTGCGAACGACAAGGAAAGATTGCTCGCAATGACAGACGGTGTGGTGCTATCCACTGCTTATTGTTTATTGCTCATTATTAACTGCTTAACTCATGCTTCAGCTCGACCACATTGGCAAGCAGTTCGCCACGGGCACGGTGGCGCTGGCCGACGTTAGCCTGCACTTGCGGGCGGGCGAAATCGTGACGTTGGTGGGGGCCAGCGGCTGCGGCAAAAGCACGCTACTGCGCATTGTGGCCGGCCTGGAGCGGCCCAGCACCGGCCGCGTGCTGCTCAACAATGCACCCCTCACGGCCCCGAGCCCGGCGGTGGGCGTCATCTTCCAGGAGCCCCGGCTGATGCCCTGGCTCACGGTGCGCGACAACGTGCGCTTTGGCCTGGCGCAGCTGCCGGCCGCCGAGCAGGCGGCGCGCACCACTGCCGTGCTGGCCCGAGTGGGCCTCAGCGGTTTTGCCGATGCGCTGCCCCGGCAGCTGTCGGGCGGCATGGCGCAGCGGGTGGCCATTGCGCGGGCCCTGGTGACCCAGCCGGCGCTGCTGCTGCTCGATGAGCCGTTTAGCGCCCTCGACCCGTTCACTAAAGTCAGTATGCACGAGCACTTGCTCGATATCTGGGCCGACACCCGGCCTACCCTGCTGCTCGTGACCCACGACGTGGAAGAAGCCCTCGTGCTCAGCGACCGCGTGGTGGTGCTGCACGGCCACCCCGGCCGCCTCAGCCAGACCCTGACCGTGGACCTGCCCCGCCCGCGCCGCCGCACCAGCCCCGAGTTCCAAGCCTGGAAGCAGCGCGTGCTCGACGCCCTGGAGGTAGAGGCAGGGGGGTAGTAACAAAAAAGAGCCCTGACAATGCTGCCAGGGCTCTTTTTGTAGTTCACGATTTCCGTTCAGCTGTCAGAATATTAGTCTAACGTCTACCTCAGTGGAAATGAGCTGCGTACCATCTTCCAGCGTAATGAGGAAGAAATAACGTAGCTGATTGGGCGTCTGCGGGTTGGTATTAGGCGTGAGGGTACCCTTTCTTCTTTGCACAGACTCGGTGAAAGCAAAAGCCGCCGTTTTGTTAAAGCCGGCGGGCAGGTCAGTCCTGGCAAAGGTTGTGTTCAGCTTTGTCACGTAACTGCGCACCGCGTTCAGGCTCGAGCTAAAAGTGATAGTGTTGGTGCCACTGCCTGCCAGCGGGCTATCCAAGTAATTGGGATACAAAGAGTTTTGCAGGTATTCGACACCACCGTTTCCGGTAGCTACCTTGGTGATTTCCTTAATCTTGCCCTTATCGGCCGGAATGCTTAAGGTGATAGAAAAACTGCCAGTGCTATTAGCCAGCCCTTTGGTCGTATCCACCTTGGTCGTGACGATAGGAAATCGCTCGAAGTATTCCTGGTTGGTGACCGTGACCGGAATGGCCGCGATGCTGTCTTGCAGCGGGGCCAGGTGGTTGCCGTAGTCCTTTTTGCAAGCCGAAAAACCGGCGGCCAACACGAGCAACAATGCCAGTTGAGTAGCTATTTTTTTCATGTTAATTGGCATAATAAAGAGAGTTGGGAGTGCTTGTCCACCACACGGGGGTAGCGATGGTTACCGTAGGTATGTTGTCGCCGTTGGCGGCCACCTCGGAGGGGGGGTAGAGCAGGCGTTGCGGAATATTAGGCGTGAATGACACGTTGAGGGCGGGCTGCAGGCGGGGGTAGCCGGTGCGGCGGTAGTCGTTCCAAGCCTCGTAGCCGTTGCCAACCCAGGCGGTCCATTTCTGGCGGATTATCTGGTTGACTTTGTGCGCATCGGTGCCGCTGAGCGTCACGATGGTCGGGTTGGCCTTGAAGTAAGTATTGATATCTCCTTGGCTAAGACCAGTTTCCAGCATGGAAGCCCGAATACCCTGCTTGTAGAGCGAGTCAGCAATGCCCGGCGTTTTGAGCGTGATAACTGCCTCGGCCAGGATAAAGCACCGCTGGAAGTTGGTGAGCAGGCGCACGGGTGCCTCGCCGCCGGTGCCCAGCACGTAGGTGCTATAAACTGAGCGATTAGATGGCGCCGTAGCCGTAGCCGCTGAAGGGGGGGTCGCATTACTCCCGTTTTCGATACCCGTAAACTTGCCAAAGACCGTAGTTTCGGTCGGGGACGTGTTGGCGGGGGTAGTAGTGAAATACTTGGGTAGGCGCGGGTCCTTGTACGCCGCCAGCGAGTCCAGAAAGCGCGTGCTGGCCATCTGGTCGCCGGGGCGGTTCGTAACGTTGTAGGAGTAGAACGGGTTGGTATTGCCCACGGATGTGCCGAAGGGCACCGCGAAGTCTTCGGTATTGGCGTAGATGGCGGCGCTGCCGTCGGCGCCCTTGGCCAGCACCTCGTTTATCACTTTCGCAGCCAGCACCGGGTCTTTTTTGCTGACGGTGTTGGCAAACTTCAGCAGCAGCATGTTGCCCATTTTCTTCCACTTGCTGAGGTCACCTTTGTAGGCGAAGTCGTCGGCACCAGGCGCCAGGGCCCCCGTTTTATTGAGGTCAGCCAGCCCTTCACGCACGAGGTCGAAGAGGCTCTGAATACCGGTGGCGCCTTCGTAGATGTCCTGCTGCTTGTCAAAAGCCGGGTGCATAGCCGCCAAGCCCTGCAAGGCCTGCGAGTAGGGTACGTCACCCCACATATCCGTCGTCATGGCAAAGTTGTAGGCCTTGAGAAGCTTGGCAATGCCGGAGTAGGCTGGGCTGGTGCTCTGGGTGCTGGTAATGAGCGTCTGGGCACCGTTCAGGTTACTGCCGTACAGGTCGCCGCGCCACTCGTTGTCGTAGTTGCCACTAATGGCGTATTTATCCTCCGTAAGGGGCTGGTTGGCAATGCCGGCGTAATGCTGAATAAAGAGGTCGCCGTCGCGGCCCAGCGTATTACCGGCTACGAAAGCGGTACCGATGATAATGGTGGGCAGCTGCACAGTGGGCGGCACCACGCTGACGTTGTTCGGACTAGCGTTGACGTCCAGAAATTTGGAGCAGCTGGCGGAGGCCAGGGCCACGGTGGCCAGCGCGGCAAACCGAAAGCGAGTAAAATTCTGCATATAATACTGTCTGTAAATCCGTTAGAAAGAGAACCGCAGGTAGGCGCCGTAGCTGCGCACGCTGGGCGGGCCTTGCAAGTCGAGGCTGCGGATGTTGCCGGCACCCTGGGTGTTCACTTCGGGGAAGAAGTTGGCGTTGGGGGCGTAGTAGAAGAGGTTGCGGCCCGACAGCGTGAAGGAAGCGCTGCCGAAGGGCGTGTGGGTCAGCAGACCCGCGGGCAGGGTATAGCCCAGCGAGATTTCGCGCATGGTGAAGTGCGTGCCGTCGAAGATGTTGAGGTCGCTTTGCAGGCCCTGGTTGCTCCAGTAGCTTTGCGCGTCAACCTGGATGTTGTTCTGGCGGTAGGTACCGTCGGTATTCTGAATTACGCCCGGAATAACTCGCGGCTGGTCGCGGGCTACCCCCGTTTCGGCCAGCATGCCGGCCCCTTTGTACGCCGCCTGCGTGAACGACAGGATGTCGCCGCCCACAATGGCATCAATCAAAAACGAGAGGGTAATACCCTTGTAGGCCAAGGTGTTGGTAATGCCACCCTGCCAGTCTACGTTGGGGTTGGCCGTCACCTGCGAGCTAAGCTCGGTTACCCACAGGCCGGTGCGGGGGTTAATGAGGTACTGGCCATCGGGGGCGGTAGCCTTCTTTTGGCCCAGAATAACGCCGTAGGGCTGGCCCACCACGTAGGAAGGCACCGAGCCGATAAACGCACTACCCGGAATGGAGGAGCTGGTAACCCCCGGATAAATCGACACCACCGTGTTGCGAATGCGGGTATAGTTGGCCGAGATGTCCCAGGTGAAGCCCGAAGTAGAGCGCACCGCCGAGAGGGTCGCCAGCAACTCTAGACCTTTGTTGTCGAGTTCGCCGGCGTTGGTATAGAAACTGGTGTAGCCAGTAGTACCAGGCAATGTCACGGGCAGAATCTGGCTGGAGCTTACTGTTTTGAAGTATGTAGCGTCCAGGGTCAGGCGGTTATTGAAGAAGCCCAGGTTCAGGCCTACTTCGGCCGATTTGGTAAACTCCGGTTTTAGTATTTGGCCACCACCGAGGGTAGCGCTGGGCCGGAAGCCAGCTACCCCGTTGAAGGGAAAAGTATAGTTCGCCACGTTATTGCCCGAGCCCCCGGCGACGTAGTACGAGTCCAGCACGTAGGGGTCAGCGTCGCGGCCTACCCTGGCCACGTTGCCCCGAAGCTTGCCGTAGGAGAAAAAGTCCGAGTCAATATTAAACGCATCCGTGAACACGAAACCAGCTGACACGGAGGGGTAGAGGTACGTGTTGTTGCTCTTGGGCAGTGTCGAAGACTGGTCAACGCGCGCCGTACCTTCCAAGAATAGGTAGTTGTTGTAGGCCAGCGACAGGTCGGCGTAGTAGCCCAGCAGGCGGCGCGTGTAGCTGGTTTCGCCGCTACCCGTGAAGACAGCCGCGTTGCTGGTATTGTAGAAGCCGGGCACCGAGAGCGTGGCCGCCGACACGTACTGCTCGTTGCGGCGGCGCTGGTTGGTTTGCTGGCCCACCAGCAGGGTAGCGTTGAGCTTATCCACGAAGATATTTTCCTTCTTAGCCGTCACCAGCAGGTCGCCCGTAAACTCGGCATACTGGATGTTGTCCTGGAAAACCAAGCCCGTCGGGTTGCGCGACGACGTGATGGCGGCAATCTGCTTGCGCCGGTCAGTATAGGCGTCGAGGCCCCCCCGGTACGTTACGCTCAGCCACGGCAAGAAGTCGTAGCTAATGCTGGCCACGTTGATAAAGCGCGTGACGTTGCTGGCCGTGTTATTGTTCTGCAGGTTCCAAGTGGGGTTATCCTGGCCTGGAAAGAATAGGTTGCCTCCGGTTATGGTCTGGTACGGATAGTTTTGCAGGTCGAAGCTGCGCGGCACCGACGAGAGCGTGCCGAAGGCGCTACCCCCGTTGCCGGTCTGCGGGGCTAGCTGGTCGGTCTGCGAGAAGTTGACCGAGCCCGCCAGGCGAATTTTATTCTGCAACGTGGTGCCGCCGCCCAGCTGCACGTTGGTGCGCTGGAGGTTCGACGACTCCACGATGCCCTTCTGGGTAGTGGTGTTGACGTTGAGCGAGAAGTTGGACGTACCGTTGTTGCCGGCCAGCTGCACCCCATTGGTCCATAGAGTGCCCGTTTTGTAGAAGTTCTTAATATTGTCTGGGTATGCCTGGTAGGGCAAGGCCGTGCCATCGGCCAGCAGCAAGCCGTTGGCGCGGGTGCCAGGAGTGCCAAAGCGCGGGCCCCACGAGTTGGTGCTACCCGTCAGGATATTGCCGGCGCCACTGGCAGTAGTATTGGTGCCCCCGGTACCCTGGCCGTAGTCGTTCTGGAAAGCCGGCAGACCCAGTACGCTCTGAAAGTTGTAGCCCGTATTCACCACTACTTCGAGCTTCTTGTTCACGTTGGCGCCCGACTTGGTCGTAATCAGAATGGCCCCCGATGAGGCGCGCGAGCCGTAGAGCGCCGCCGCGGCCGGGCCCTTCAGGATGCTGATATTGGCAATGTTGTTGGGGTCGATGTCGGCGGCGCGGTTGGCAGTTTGGGCGCCGTAGAGCGTGCCGGCCGCGCCGCCGTTGGTGCGGTCGGTGTCGTTGCTCACCGGAATGCCATCTACTACAAACAGCGGCTGGTTGCTGCCCGTGAGCGAAGTAATGCCCCGGATGTTGATGTTGGTAGACGTGCCGGCCAGGCCGCTGGCGCCCGTGATATTCACGCCCGACACCTTGCCTTGCAAGGCGTTCAGCACATTGGGCTCCGACTTGTTTGCTACCTCGCCGCCCTTTACTTCCTGGGTGGCGTAGCCCAGCGTGCGCTTATCCTTTTCGATGCCGAGCGCCGTTACTACCACTTCGCTCAGTTCGCGCGTGTTGGCGCTCATCGCCACCTTAAAGGTCGTTTCACTGCCCACTGGCTGCTCCACGCTGTTCATTCCGATTGAGGAGAACACCAGCGTGGCCCCGGCCTGGGGCACCGTCAGCGTAAACGAGCCGTCGGCGTTGGTAGAAGTACCATTTGTAGTGCCCTTCACGAGCACCGTCACGCCCGGCAAGCCTTCGCCGGTTTTTTGGTCCGTCACCCGCCCCGACACGGCTCGCGTCTGGGCCAGCCCCACCTGAAGCAGCGTCACTAGCAGCAGGCAGGTCATGAGTAATTTTCTTTTCATGCAGTTGTGAATTGATAAAATGAGTAAAGCAGCGCAGAGGTCAGGCCGCTAAAGTAGCTGACTACCTGCAAAATCATTCTTAAGTCAGGCTTAATTTTTTACTAATTTTTACCAGCAAATTGCAAAACTTGTCACTAACAGGGCATTATCCCACTCGTAATACCCTCATTAGCAATATTTTTGGCTAAAAATGAGAATCGCCTTATCGCTTTGAATGCCTTACGGATGATTTTTACCATATTTCCGTCCGATACCCCCTCTATTATTACCCCATTTTGCAGAATGCGTATTATTTGCCCCCGCTTCAGCCCGCAGCGCGCCCCGCCCGTCTGAAAGTCCTACCCCCCTCCAGAGATGGGAAGCCAAGCGTTGCCAAAACCGGCAATCACCTGGCTTCCCATTTCTGGAGGGGGGTAGGGGAAAGTGGCCGAGCCAGATGGCGCGGCCAGCTGATAATGCTACTGGCCAGCGCTACTCAAACACCACGCGCACCGGCGCCTGCCCGGCAAAGCGCAGCGAGTAGATGCCGGCGGCCAGGGCCCCGCGCGGCACCTGCCAGCTTTGGGCGGTGGGCGTGAGGCGGCACACTACGCGGCCCGTCATGTCGAGCAGGTCGGCGGCGCCCAGCTCGCGCCAGGTGGGGGGTAGGGCCAGCTGCACGTAGTCGCGGGCGGGCACGGGGTAGGCCTGGGCAATGGGCGCGGCGGCGCTGGCCGGGCGCGCGGCCAGCGCGGTGCCAGTGAGGCGCAAAACCGGCCGCAGAAAGTCGCGGATAGTCCAGAAGGTGGTGTCGGCGTAGGTGGCGTTGCTTTCAAACGGAATGTGGCCCGCGCCCTTGAGCGTGCGCAGCGTGTTGCGGATGCCCACGGCCGTGGCGCGGGGGTGGAGGCGGCCGCTGCCGTACACGTACTTGGGGGGTAGGAACGAACCGATACGGCCCTGGAAATAGGGCACCGTGGGGTCGGCGGTGCCGTGCACGCTGCACAGCGGCGCGTTGCCGGCCTCAATGATGCTGGGGCTCTCGGTGGCGCCGCTCAGGCTGAGCACGGCGGCCACGGCGCTGCTGTAGGCGGCGTTGCCGCCGGTGCCCTCAATGCCGCCCAGCGCGGACAGGCCCACGTAGGTGGGCACTTCGCTGGGCTTGTCGAGGTAGCCGGTTGCGAGCGCGGCAAAGGCCCCGGCCGACGAGCCGCCCACGATAATGTAGCTGCTGTGCACGCGGTAGGTTTTGGCGGTGGCCGCGTCGTTGCGGAAGAAACGCACGGCGGCGCGCATATCCTGCATGCCCCGGATGGCGGCCTGGGCTACCCCCGCCGTATCGGCCGGCGCGGCCAGGCCCGTGAGTGGAAAGCCCAACCGGTACTCGATGCTGGCCGTGACGTAGCCCAGCCGGGCCATACGGGTGCAGATATTCACCATGTAGGCATCAGTCCGCGAGCCGGTTAGGAAGCCGCCCTGGTGTGCAAAAATGAGGAGCGGCCGGCGCTTCACGGTGTCGCCGGTGGGTTGGTAAATGTCCATCAGCAGTTGCTGCGTGGTGCCGGTGTAGGTGGGGGCCGCGCCGTAAGCTACGTTGCTCGTGACCGTAACATTGGCAAAAACCGGCCGGTAGTAGCGCCCGCCGGTGGTGTCGATGGGGGCCAGTTGGGCCGAGGCCAGGCCGGGCGCCGCCAGCAAAAGCAGGGCGGCCAGGATGCGGAAAAGTGGTTTCATACGTAGGAGAGGTCAGGCTAAAGTAAAACGGGACAGGACGCGCGCCAGTCTTGGCCACTGGGGGTTGACTACGTAAGTTTAGTGCACAGGCTATGGTTTCTTTGTGAAAAATCGACCAATCCCAGTTCGCAGTCTACCCGCCATGTCCGTTATTGCCCCTCCTTTTTTGCAGCCCGGCCAGCGCGTGGCGCTGGTGGCCCCAGCCCGCAAAATCAGCGCCGCCGAAGTCGAGCTGGCCGGGCAAACCCTGCGCGGCTGGGGCCTCGAGGTGGTGCTGGGCGAAAGCATCGGCGCGGCGCACCACCAGTTTGCGGGCGACGATGAGCTGCGCCGCCGCGACTTTCAGCGCCAGCTCGACGACCCGGCCATCCGGGCCATTCTGTGCGCGCGGGGCGGCTACGGCACCGCCCGCCTGGTCGATGAGCTGGACTTCCGCCACTTTGCCGAGCACCCCAAGTGGGTCGCCGGCTTTTCGGATATTACCGTGCTCAACAGCCACTTGCTGCGCCTGGGCTACCAGAGCATTCACGGCGTGATGCCGGTGCTGTATGGCCAGGCGGGCGGCGAGGCGGCGGTCGAGAGCCTGCGCCGCGCGCTGTTTGGCGAAGCCCTGGCCTATCAAGCAGCGCCCTACCCCCTCAACCGGCCCGGCACGGCCAGCGGCGAGCTGGTGGGCGGCAACCTGAGCCTACTACACACCAGCACCGGCACTACCTCGCAGGCCAGCTTCGCGGGGCGCATCCTGTTTTTGGAAGACCTCGACGAGTACCTCTACCACCTCGACCGGATGCTGCTGCACCTGCACCGCAGCGGGCAGCTGGTGGGCCTGGCCGGGCTGGTAGTGGGTCATTTTTCGGATATTAAAGACAACGCCGTGCCCTTCGGCCAAACGGCCTACGAGGTTATCAACTACTACGCGCAGCGCTACGAGTTTCCGGTGGGCTACGGCTTTCCGGTGGGCCATGAGGCTGATAACCAGGCGCTGGTGGTGGGCCGCCCGGCCACCTTCACCGTAGATGCGGGGGGTAGCCGGCTCAGCCAATAGCCCGCGGTGCGGGCAATAGCGCGGTTTGGGGCGGCCCGGTGCGGGCGCTGGCCCCGGCAACGCCAGCGGTGAGGAAAGAAGGGACATCGATACCTGAAAAACAACTGCGGCCGCCGCCGCTGGCGCGGCGAGGTCGGGCAACATGTTGCGCGAAGTGGCGCGGCATAGTATATTTGCAGCCCCAACGACACCAGACGCTGGGGAAATGCCGATTTAGCTCAGCTGGTAGAGCAGCTCATTCGTAATGAGCAGGTCGTTGGTTCGAGTCCAATAATCGGCTCATCGCTACAGTACCGGAACGCCCGGAAAATGCTTCCTCCCGCCCAGGAGAGCGTTTTCCGGGTTTTTTGCGTTTGGGCCAACCGGGGCACCTAGGCGCGAAATGTTCACTTTGAGGCGCGAGCGACGCTACCCTACACGCTACCCTGCAAGGGCGCAGCGCGGCGAATCTGTACTGTGCCGTGGGGGTAGAAAGCGGTTGCTGCACGACCAGGCCGCAGTGGCGCTGAACCTGGTAGACCCGTTTGCCGACGCGGTGCCCTACCGCAGCGAAACAGTGGCCGCCAGCTTTACGGAGCAAACCGAGTACCGCGCCTGTCAATGGGCCTTTTTCACAGGGAAGAAATGGGAAAGGCCCGGCGAGCGCAAGACCAAGAAAAGGGCAGGCAGCGGGGCAGTAGGGATAGGTAAAATCCCCCTGCCCAGGCTGCCTGCGCACTACCTGATTTTGGGCATAAATAGTTGATAATCAATTAAAAATTATGTTATCTCAGACCGGAAGTCAGTAGTTGCCGCGCCGAATAATTCCCCCGTTGCGCGGGCTGCGTGCTAGCCTCGGCCAATGCAGTTGTTGCCACTGGCACTAGGTTGCGCCACCCCGCTGGTTTGGTCTCGCCAGGTGGCTGCTGCTAGTAGGTCTGAGGCCGCCTCTGCCACTGAAGTTTGGGGGCGTGGCTGCCAGCCAGGGTTTGGGCGCCGGGCAGCCCGTAGTAGTGGCGCTTAGAGCCCCTGGCCGGGCTGCGCGCGGCGGCTACTCGCCGGGCCTTGAGCAGCAAAGGGCAGCAGGGGGGTAGCCTGGTCGGGCGCAAGCCGCGATAGGTAGCTGGCATTCAGGTAGCTAGTAGCGGTGGACTCGGCTGCCGCGCGGGGCCAGCCGGTGGGCGGCTGGGCGTAGGGCGCGCCCAGTATATCCATATCCTGCGCCCCCGCGAGCGCGGCGGGCTGACTGGCTGCGCGGCGGCTGCTCGCGAATGTGGCCGGGGCCTCGGGCCCGGCCGGCGGCGTGGAAACCGACAGCCGCAGCAGCCCCAGCAACACGGCAAAAAGCAAGAGGGTCAACAACTTATTCATAGCAAGAAGGAGAAAAGAGGGTAGGGT
>CAZZWL010000090.1:14616-22824 GCA_964657755.1 uncultured Rhodanobacter sp. | reverse complement strand
CGTGGGCCGCCTGGCCGGGGGCCTGCACTACCACGCGCAGGCGCTCGCCCCGGCCGGGCAGCGGCAGGGTGGGTAGGGGGTCGAGGGCCACGCGCTCGAGCAGGGCGGCGGCGCGGGCGCGCAGGCGCTGGTCGTCGCCCTGGTGCAGCACGCGGCCCACCTGCTGATACTGGTAGCCGCCGGCCAGCAGCGTCACCAGCCCAAACACGGCGGCAAAGACCAGGGCCAACTGCCCCCGCAGGCTGCGCAACACGTTCATCAGGCGGCAGAAAGAGGATTACGCAGCAAATAGCCGTGCCCCACCACGGTTTCGAGCAGCGGTGGCAGGGTAGGGAAGGCCCGGTCGAGCTTGCGGCGCAGCTGCGAGAGGTGCACCTCAATCACGTTGGAACCCATATCAAAATCAACTTCCCACACCTTTTCGGCGATGCGCGTTTTGGTAACTACCCGGCCGGCGTTGCGCAGCAGCAGCTCCAGCAGGGCAAACTCGCGGTTGGTGAGGCGCAGCGGCTGGCCGGCGCGGGTCACGCGCCGGTGCACGGGGTCGAGGGCCAGGTCGGCCAGGCGCAGCACGGCGCCGTCGGTGGGGGCGTCAGCTTTGCGCTGCACGGCCCGCAGGCGCGCCAGCAGCTCGTCGAAGGCGAAGGGCTTGCGCAGGTAGTCCACCGCGCCCGCGTCGAGGCCCCGAATCACGTGCTCCGTATCGCTGAGCGCACTCATAATAACGACGGGGGTAGGCACGCCAAACTCGCGCAGGTTGCGCAGCACGTCGAAGCCATTCTGGCCCGGCAGCATCAAATCGAGCAAAACGACGTCGTAGGGCGTAGTCGCAGCCATTTCGAGGCCGGTGGCCCCGTTGTCGGCCACGTCGGCCACGTGGCCGGCCTGCGCCAGGCCCTGCCGCACAAAATCGGCCAGCCGGGCCTCGTCCTCTACTACTAAAATACGCATGATTACCTGTTTAAACGGTAAAAACCAGTTGGTGACTGCCCCCCGAACCCGCGTCAGCAACGGGCGGCGGCAATCACCAACCAGGCATCAATTAACGGCTTATTGCACCAAAAACTTCACCCCGTCCAGGGTCAGCGTTTGGGCGCGCACCACTCGTACGGGGCGGGCGGCTACTTCGCCGGGGTGGGCGGCGCGCAAGAAACCAGTAGCCTCGACGCTGGCGCCGGTTTTGAGTTTTTCGGCCAGTTGCTCGGTGGCGGCGGGGGGTAGGCGCAGAATGGTGCCATCACTCAGCGTCAGGCCATTGGTGCGGCCGCGCGGGTCCTTGTTAAGGGTCGTTACGGTGCCACGGGCGGTGGCGGCTTCTTCGGTGGGCGGGGTGGCGGAGCGGGCGGGCGGCGTGTCGCGCACGGTCTGGCCACCGGCCGCGAGGCTCACCAGGTGCAGGGCGGGGCGGCCCTCGGGGTCGGTATCGCGGAAGCCCGTTACCGTTACGGGGCTACCGGCCTTGGCGGCGGCCATCAGGCTTTGGGCCAGGTGGCGCGGGAAGCGCACGGTTTCGGTACCCGCGCTGGTTTTCAGACTGAACGCGTCGTACACCTGGTCGTCGTTGGCGGCCGTGTAGTCAGTCAGCGTGCCGCTAAAGTCGGTCAGCGTCTGCACGCGGCCGGCGTGCGGGCCTTTGCGGCCGGGGCCGGGGCCATCGCCAGGACCTTTGGGGCCGGGGCCATCGCCAGGGCGGCCGGGACCACCAGCGGGCGGCGGGGGCACCGGGGCACCAGCCCCCGGAGCCGGGGCCGCGGCGGCCGGCATGGTAGCCGCGGCACGGGCAGCCTTGCGGGCGGCCTTGGTCGTTTTGGTGGGGGTAGGGGCCTGCTGGCCGTGGGCCAGCGGGGCGGCGAGCGCAAAGCTCAGCAGGGCGAGGGTGATTTTGAACGTAGGTAACATAAGAGAGGTGGGTTAGGCCATCGGGTTATTCCGATTTGCTGTCCCAAAAGTCCTGGCCTACCCTGAGGACGAGCTTAGGCCCAGATTAATTTTTCTTCAGCCCTACCCGGTCTCCCTATTTCCCGAAGCTGATGGGCCCGGCCGCCACTAGCAGCATAGGACCAATCAGACGGGTCAAGCCTGGTTGGTGGAAGGCTCTACGTGGCACTTTCCAAAAAATACTGCGTCTTCGAAAGATTTGGCCAGAAAAGGAGAGAGCGACGGAGGCGGACAAGCCTAACTAATTGCACTAAGCAGAGAGCAAACTGACTACATTCCGCGATTTCCCGCAAACAATTAGTCCCCAGATTAATGCAAGCGGGCACATTATAGTTTTATTTTATAATTAATCCGTAAATAAATTGACTTATTATTAGTGAAATTCCATCCTGCTATTGTCACAAACTAACCGATTTTGTCCTTGTAATGCCGCGCCTACCCCCCTTCCTTTGCTACTACTCCCGCTGAGCCGGGGCCCTTTCCAACCTGTTCCTTTTCCAAACCAGAGACAAGTAAACGCCTTCCCGGCCGCGGGGAGGCGTTTCGCTTTTTCCGGGGCTCCCGTCGCCAACTTGCGCTTGCTTTCCTTACCCCCTATGCCCTGCTGTATGGCTACTTTCCGATTGATTTTGTTGCTGGGCAGTTGGCTGCTGGCGCCGCTGGCGGGGCGGGCCCAGGCCGCCTACCCTACCCCCGTTGAGGGCGACTACGCGTTGCCCAATTTCCGGTTTGCGAGCGGCGAAACGCTGCCGATGCTCACCCAGCACTACACCACCGTGGGCCAGCCCCGCCAGGATAAGCGCGGCCGGGTGGTGAACGCGGTGCTTATTATGCACGGCACCACGGGCGCGGGCACCAGCTTTTTGAGTGACTTGTTCGCCGGGCACTTGTTTGGGCCGGGGCAGGCGCTGGACGCGGCCAAGTACTACGTCATCCTGCCCGATGCCATCGGCCACGGCAAGTCGAGCAAGCCCAGCAACGGCCTGCGAATGAAATTTCCGAAGTATACCTACGACGACATGGTGGTGGCCAACTACCGCCTGCTGACCGAAAAGCTGGGAGTAGCGCACGCCCGCCTCATCATGGGCACGTCGATGGGCGGCATGGAAACCTGGGTGTGGGGCTATAAATACCCCGACTACATGGATGCCCTGCTGCCCCTGGCCAGCCTGCCCGTGGAGATAGCCGGCCGCAACCGGATGCTGCGCAAAATGGCCATCGATATGATAGAGATGGACCCCGCCTGGCAGGGCGGCGGCTACACCACCGAGCCCAAAGTGGGCCTCACCGGCGCCGCATCGTCGTTGATATTCATGACTAGCAGCCCCAAGCAGATGCAGAAGCTGGCTCCCACCCGCGCCCAGGCCGAGGCCGCGCTGGCTAAAACCGAAGCCAACCTCTATAAATCGCTCGATGCCAACGACTTCATCTACCAGTTTGACGCCTCGCGCGACTATAACCCGGCCCCGCACCTGGCGGCCATTAAGGCGCCGCTGTTCGCCATCAACTCGGCCGACGACCAGGTGAACCCGCCCGAGCTGGGCATTATGGACACCGAAATCAAACGGGTGGCCAAGGGTCGCTACATTCTGCTGCCCATCACGGACCTCACCACCGGCCACGGCACCCACTCCAATCCCGCCATCTGGGGGCCTTATTTGGAAGAATTGCTGAAGCTAACGGCGCCGCGCTAGGGAACGGCAGCACGCCCCCTAGCGCGCTACCCCCTGCGCAAAAGGCCACGGCGCCCGGGCACCACCACTTATTTTTTAGGGGGTAGGGCCGGAAACCGCGCCGGTGGCCGGCGGTGGTGCGTGGCCTGCTCGTAGGCATAGGCGTATTTGATGAGGGTAGGCTCGTCGAACGAGCGGCCCAGGAACTGCAGGCCGGCGGGCAGGTTGTCGTAGGTGAAGCCCATAGGTACCGTGAAGGCCGGCTGGCCAGTGTGCGGGGCAATGAGCTGGCTGTTATCACCTTTATAACCGCTAAAATCTCCTATGTTGGCCGGCGGGTTGTTCCAGGTAGGGTACACCAGCGCGCCGAGCTGCTGGCCGTCCATCACGGCCGTTACGGCGCGGCGAAAGGCCAGGCGGCGCGGGTCGGCGTAGGCCTCGCCGCGGCCGGCCTGGCGGGCACTGGGCACCACGCCGTGGGCCAGCTCATCCTGCAGATTCTCCTTGATGTAGGCCGCGTACTTACCCGAGGCCAGCACCTGTTCGATAGTCTGAACTGGTGCTTTGGGGCCCTGCGCGGCCAGGTATTGATTGACGTCGTGCTTAAAGACCGAGGCCCACTGGTCCTTGCTGACCTGGGCAAAGTTCGGAATCTCCACGTCAACCACCGTGGCCCCGGCCTTGCGCAAGTCGGCCACGGCTTGTTCAAACAGGGCCTTCACCTGCGGGTCCGGCTTGCGTTCGCTCAGGGTACGCAACACGCCGATGCGGGCACCCCTGAGTCCATTTTTATCCAAGAACTGCTGGTAGCCCCGCGCCGGAATATGGCCGGCACTGTAGGCCGTTAGCGGGTCGGCGGGGTCGGGGCCGGTGGCCAGCACCTCCAGCAGCCGGGTAGCATCGGCCACCGAGCGAGTCATGGGGCCGCCGGTGTCATTGCGCAAATACAGCGGCACGATGCCGGCCCGGCTCAGCAGCCCCAGCGTGGGCCGAAAGCCCACCAGCGCATTATGCGACGACGGCCCGCGAATGGAATTGCCGGTGTCGGTACCCAGGCCCGCCGTGCCCAGGCTGGCCGCCACCGCCGCCGCCGTGCCGCCGCTGGAGCCCGCCGGCACGTGCGCCAGGTTGTAGGGGTTACGCGTTTCGCCCGCCAGCGAGCTGATAGTCACCATCGGACTAAATGCCCACTCGGCCATGTTCGACTTAGCCAGCACGATGGCGCCAGCGGCCTTCAGGTCGCGCACCATCGTGGCGTCGGTGGTAGGGGCAAAGCCCTTGAGCGCCAGCGAGCCAGCCGCCGTTTGTAAGCCCGCCGTGTTATAATTATCCTTCACAATCAGCGGGATGCAGTGCAGCGGCCGCAGCTTGCCAGTGCGGCGGTACTCGGCATCCAGCTGCTTGGCGGTGGCCAGTGCCGCCGGGTTGGTGACCACGATGGCGTTGAGGTGGGTAGGCTGGTCGTAGGCGGCTATTCGTGCCTGGTAAGCCCGCACCAGCTGCTCGCAGTTGCAGTCGCCGTGCTTCAACGCCTGCTGCACGTCGGCAATCGAAGCTTCGGTCACGTCGAAGGGCGGGCGCGTAGCCGCCTGCTCGTCATGGTGCGCGGGGCCGCAGCTGGTTGCCAGCAGTGCGCTGCCCCAGAGCAGCAAAAGGTACCGGCCGGTTTTTCGGAGGATGCTCATACGCAGGCAATAACGGCCGGAATGAGTGATAATACCTCGTTGGGCAGGTCGAAAGCTCGTTTAGCAACTGCTACCGAGGTACGATAATATCGTTAAAATCTATTCCCAGTAGCTGTTTAGGCACCGGTGTCTTTCCCGCTTCCTTCCCATCAGCACCCCAGCGGGGCAGCGGTCCCTTGCCGGCCGGCAGGCCCGCCTGGTGTTCGAGCCGACGATTAACGGCGGGCAAATACACTGGAAACGATTGTGGAGATTTCATCTGCCTTTTACGTAACCCTACCCCCCTAAAGTTACAGTTACTGTCGCAGCTGGCTTGCTGTTTTCGCCGTCCTGAACTACGGCCGGATAGGTCGACTATTCAGCCAACCATTTCGCTACTAGCCAGAAATAGGGAATAGTTTTTATGTCTGAAAAACAGTGTTTTAGTCAGCTTTTTTGCTCAGCTATGCCGTCCCTGGCGTGATGCCGCCGGGTTACGGGTTGTTAACCAGCTTAAGACCGCACTCTGGTAATTGAAGATGTCCTATTTGTGCGGCTGTAGCTTATGCACTTTTACCGCCTTTCGT
The DNA here is from genome assembly GCA_964657755.1 of uncultured Rhodanobacter sp. Classification (GTDB taxonomy): domain Bacteria; phylum Bacteroidota; class Bacteroidia; order Cytophagales; family Hymenobacteraceae; genus Hymenobacter. The sequence goes on along the minus strand of CAZZWL010000090.1, from coordinate 16,962 downwards.
CTATCGAACAACACTACGTAGAGTACCCCTAGCAGCGGTACCAACATCAGAGAGCTAAGCAGGCGTAGGTGCCAGTAGTGCGCCGGGCTCAAGTCCCAGGCGTGCGCGATGGTTTTGATGAGGTAATCCATGCCTAAATGTACACACTTTCAATGCTTTTGGTGCCCTTACCAACCAACCACCAACGCATAAAAAGTGATTACTCACTCACATGATTCATTCCCTGTATTTTACGTTTTTTTTGCGTCTCAAAAAAATAGCGGCAGGAGGCGTAATCGGGTGGAGAAAATAAAAAAAAGCCCCGCCAGACAAAGTCTAGCGGGGCTATTAAATGGGAGGGGTGGAGATGCAGGGATTCGAACCCTGGTCCAGACAAGGAAGCCAACGTGCTTTCTACGTGCGTATCTATGCTTGGATTTTCGAGGTCTTCCAGGCGCACATCAGGCCCTTGAAATACCCTTATCCGCAGTTGGGTTTCGCCGCCGAATCACGGCTCTCCGACGGCTAGTTTCTACTTACGACGCTCCGAACTCCCAGGTGTAAAAACTTACCCGGGCGGAACGATGACAGTGCTTAGTTCTAAACTAGGCAGCCATGGCGTACGAATAGTCGCCGGTTGTTGTTCGATAGATTTTTTGGCGGGAGAGCTTCCATCAACTCCCGGCACGCTTACCCGCGACTTGCGCAAGCTGTCAATTCCGGTCATCCCCAAATTAGAAAGAACGAGCCCGCCACCGAAGCAGCGGGACGTAAAGGTACGCGCCTGGCGAAGTAAATGTTTTGGTAGCGGGTATTGTTCTTAACTCAGTGCACTGGCCCTACCCCCCGGCAGCGGGTAAAGGTGGACCTCACGCCGGGGCTTAGGTATCTTTGTGCAGTATCGACTATGGAAAATTTTGTTGTTTCGGCCCGCAAGTATCGTCCGGCTACGTTCAGGAGCGTGGTGGGGCAACAGCACGTCACTACGACGCTGCAAAACGCCATTCAGAGCCAGCACTTAGCGCAGGCCTTCCTGTTTTGCGGGCCGCGGGGGGTAGGTAAGACTACCTGCGCCCGCATTCTGGCCAAAACCATCAACTGCACCAATCTCACGCCCGAGGCCGAGGCCTGCGGCGTGTGCACGTCGTGCGTGGCGTTTCAGGAAAACGCGTCTTTCAACGTGCACGAGCTGGATGCGGCGTCGAACAACTCGGTCGAGGACATTCGCTCGCTGGTAGAGCAGGTGCGCTACGCGCCGCAGCAGGGCCGCTTCAAGATTTACATTATCGACGAGGTGCACATGCTCTCAAATGCGGCCTTCAACGCCTTTTTGAAGACGCTGGAGGAGCCGCCGAGCTACGCCATCTTTATCCTGGCGACCACCGAGCGCCACAAAATTATTCCCACCATCCTGTCGCGGTGCCAGATTTTCGACTTCAACCGCATTCGGGTCGATGACATTCGGGAGCACCTGCGCTACGTGGCTACCAACGAGGGCGTAACTGCCGATGACGATGCCCTGCACCTGCTGGCCCAAAAGGCCGACGGTGGCCTGCGCGACGCACTCTCGATGTTTGACCAGCAGGTGACCTTTGCGGGTAATAACCTAACCTACAAGGAGGTGGTGCAGAACCTGCACATCCTCGACTACGACTATTACTTCCGGCTGGTGGATGCGCTGCTGCGCGAAAACCTGTCGGCCGCGCTGCTGCTGCTCGACTCGGTGATGCAGCAGGGGTTTGACCTGCACAACTTTGTGGTGGGCACCGCCGAGCACCTACGCGGCCTGCTGGTGTGCAAAGACCCCGTGACGGTGCAGCTGCTGGAGGTGTCGGACAATATTCGGCAGCAGTACGTGCGGCAGGCGCAGGCCGCGCCGCTGCCCTTCCTGCTCTCGGCTCTGAACCTGGTGAGCCAGTGCGACCGCGAGTTCAAGCAGGCCAAAAATCAGCGCCTGCACGTGGAGCTGACGCTCATGAAGCTGGCGTATCTTACTGGGGCCATGCAGTTTGTGCGCGACCTCACGCCAGCCAGAGACCAGCGAGCATTAGCAGACAACGGCGAGGCTAAAAAAAAAACTAGCAGCCTAGCCCCGGCTCCTATCCCCCCGCCGCCCGCCCAAGCGGCGCCCCTGCCCCCGGCCGCCAGCGAGGAGCCCGAAACCAACGCCCCGGCCGATGGTCCCGAGCCGCTGCCCGTCGACAACGGCGTGCGGGAGCTGCACCCTACCCCCAGCATTGAGCCCGAAGCCGACGAGCCCGTGACCGAGCGCCACCAAGTGCGCGACACCTTCCCGCACGTGGAAACCGGCCGGCCCAGTATGCAGGGCCTGGAACCCACCCAGCGGCCCACCGACGTGCGGCCCGG
>CAZZWL010000090.1:0-14606 GCA_964657755.1 uncultured Rhodanobacter sp. | reverse complement strand
CCCACAACGGCGCTCCCCAAGCTGCCCGGCTTACCAACGCTGCCGGGCCGCCTGCCCGGCTTGCGCGATGTGGGCACCCCCAGCGCTACGCCAGCGCCCGCCAGTCAAAAAGCAGCCCCGCAGGCCCAGGAACCCGCTACGCTCACAACGGGGCCGCTGCCGCCCATCGCGCCCGAGCTGCTGCAAGCCGTGTGGCAGCAGCTGGCCGACGAGCGCCGCGCCCAAGACCGGATGAGCGACTATATGGTGCTGAACCGCCCCGTAACAGCCGCGGCCAACCACGTCATCACCCTCACCGTGGATAACCCCGTGCAAGTGGTGCAGTTCAACGACTTCCGGGCCGAGTTTGTAGCCGAGCTGCGGCGGCGCACCGGCCACCCCGGCCTCACGGTGCAGCCGGAGGTGGCCACTGCCGCGCCCACCGGCCGCAAGCTCTACACCTCCAACGACAAGTTTGCCTACCTGGCCGAGAAGTACCCGGCCCTGCAGGAGATGAAGCAGCGGCTGGGGCTAGATGCGGACTTTTAGGCACGCCAGCCGGTAGCACCCGTCGGCGGTGCTGCTGGCGCGGGCTACTGAAGTACCACCGATTTAGTACTGGTCACAATGTCGTGCCCCTCAAATTTGCTGTAGTGAATGAGGACGTGGCCAGCTAGCGCCGGGTCCTTCTCGATGGGAATTACGTTGTCTTCCCACTGGTTGCAGTGCGTTGAGAAAGGCTGAACGGCATACTGCCACCTCCGGTTTTGGCACTTAAAAACGTAGTACGAGCGCCAGCAGCTCGTGAACCAGTCGGGCAGCAGGCCCACGTATAGGCGGCCGCTGGCAGCGAGCTGCGTAAAGCTGGTGAGCTTGCCGCCAAGGGCATCTTTGATGGCGAAAGGCTTAATGGCGGGGTTTGAGCAGGTGAGGTAGGTGACGCATTCACCCACGCACGATTCCTGGTCGCTGGCCAGCTTTGGCGTGACCAGCCACACGTATTCAGCCTTGCCATCGCCGTCAAAATCGCCGCGAATAGCATCTTTCGGAATAGTGCCACCGGCCACGCTGCGCAGGGCGTGGGGCGCTGCTGGTTCGCTCGCCTGGAAGAAGGTGGGCGCATGGTCCTGGCAGCCACCAAGGGGGTAGGCCACGAGAATCGGGGCGAAAAAGCGCAGCAGACAGTGCATAGCCAAGGGTAGTACGGCAACTACGAAAAGCTACAGCAGCCCCTGTGTAGCTTGTGTGAATAAGCAGTAAAACACCCAGCCGGCGTGCTCGTCGCGCAGTAGCTTACTAACCTTTTAGCGGATAAGTACCTACTGAGGCATTACTACTTGTCAAATAACCTGCCCCAGCCCAAACAGCACCGTAAACACGAGCGTGCTCAGGGCCATCTGCTTGAGCAGGGGGTCGAGCTGCAGCGACTCCTGGCGCGCCCACACCTGGCGGCCGTTGAAGAGAAACAGCGGCAGGCTGAGCACGAACAGCCACTGCCAGGGCGAGTGGTAGGTGAGCGCCACGTAGAGCACGGCCGCCCCTACCCCCAGCAGCAGCAGCAGCCAGTGGTAGCGCCGGGCGTGCCGCGGCCCCAGCCGCACTGGCACCGTAATTTTGCCGGCCAGCTTATCGGAAGCAATGTCGCGGATGTTATTGACGTTCAGCACGGCCGTGGCAAAGCAGCCCAGCGCGGCGGCCGGTAGCAGCACGGCCAGCGGCAGCGACCGGGCCAGCTCGTGCTCCTGCGAGTAGGCCTGCAAAAAATACGTGCCGCACACGCCCACAATGCCAAAAAACAGGAACACCGACACGTCGCCCAGCCCCGCGTAGCCATACGGACGGCTGCCCGCCGTGTAGTTGACGGCCGCCCAGATGGCCGCCAGCCCCAGCCCAAAAAACGCCAGCAGCACCCACGCCCCGGCCACGCCCAGCGCCACCAGCAGCAGCACCAGGCCGCTCACAAATGCTGCCGCCCCGAAGCCCCACATGGCGCGCTTCATCTGGGCCGGCGTGATGGCCCCGCTCTGCACGGCCCGCAGCGGACCCTGGCGGTGCACGCTATCAGCACCGTTTTGCGAGTCGCCGTAGTCGTTGGCCAGGTTGCTGAGTATCTGGAGCAAGATGGTGGTGAAGGCCGCCAGCGCCACCACCGGACCATTGAAATGGCCCGTGGCCTTGGCCAAAAATCCACCCGTGAGAATGCTGGCCAGGGCGAGGGGTAGGGTGCGGGGGCGAAACGCCGAAATCCAGGGAGACATGTTTAATCAGTTAGCAATGAACAGTTCGCAGTGAGCAATTATCAAAGCAGAACGTCATGCTGAATCCCGCGAAAAATCTCGCCCGCATTAGTTGGATATTACTCCAATTGCATGGGCGAGATGCTTCGCGGGGCTCAGCATGACGTTCTTTTTGCTTTACAATTCGCCAAAGCGAATTACTTCGTGATGGCCGCTACCAGCTCGGGGTCGCTCGGCTTCACTTTAGAGGGATAGAAAGCCACCACGTGGCCTTTCTCATCGACTAGATACTTGCAAAAATTCCAGGTGGGTACCTCGCTCACGGCACCGTTCTTCTCCTTATCAGCCAAGAACTTATAGAGAGGGGTAGCGTCATCACCCTTCACCGGCACGGTCGAAAACAGCGGAAACGTTACGCCGTAGTTCTTCTCGCAAAATGACGCTACTTCCTCGTTCGAGGCCAGCTCCTGGTTGAAGCTGTTGCTGGGAAAGCCCAGCACGGTCACTTTGCCCGCGTATTTCTTCGACAGCTCCTCCAACTCCTTGTACTGCGGTGTGAAGCCGCACTTGGAAGCGGTGTTCACAATCAGGATTTTTTTGCCCTTGTACTTGCTCAGCTTCACTTCTTTGCCATCAATAGTCTTCACGGTGTAATCGTACACGGTGCCGGGGGTAGCGGTGGCTTCGGTGGGGTGCATGGGGGTAGGGCGGGGGCTAGTGAAGGCCAGGCCGAGCGTAGCGGCGGCAGCCAAAGCAAAAATGGCGGATTTCATGAAAAGAGTGCTAGGTAAAGGTGAGTAAGCTGCTGATAACCACAAGGCGGCTGAGGAAGTTTGGCCCAGGCTACGGGCGGGGCGGGGTGGCCTCGGCGGGAGCGGGGGTTGCTCCGGCCGCCGGGGCGGGGGTAGCAGGCTGCGCGCCGGTATTGAGCAGGTCAATCAGGTTGAGGGGCGTAAACTGGGCCGTATCGCCGGGCTGCACCGTGCGCGTGGTGTCGCGGATGGCCGTCACGATATACTTATTGGCCGGTCCTTTCAGGCTCACCGAGTAGCTCAGGTTATCGCGCTGGCTATTCGTTATCAGCCCTTTATTCTGCATAATATCGGCAATGAAGCGGAAGTACCAGCGCGTAGTGCCGCGCAGCTCACCGTACTGGTTGAACGACTGCTTGTAGTACTTGGGCTTGGGAATGATGCTGGCCAGGTAGATGCACTCGCCCAGGTTGAGCTCGCTGGGCCGCTTGGCGTAGTAAAACAGCGCCGCCTCGCGGATGCCGTACACGCCGCGCTTGCCGCTGGGCCAGCGGTAGGCGGTGGGGCCCCACTCCACGATGTTGAGGTAAATCTCAAACATGCGCTCCTTGGTGAGCGTGTGGGTGCGCGCCACCAGCCAGTTTTCGATGAGCCACACCATCAGCATTTCCTCGGCCTTGCGGCCCACGGTCTTTTCGCGGCTCAAAAACACGTTTTTCACCAGCTGCATGCTCAGCGTGCTGCCGCCGCGGGCAAAGCGCCGTTCCTTGATGTCGGCAATGGCCGCGCCCACGAAGGCCTTTTCCATGAAGCCGTGGTGCCGAAAAAACTGCGGGTCCTCGGTCGTCTGAATCACGGCCGGCATGTAGGCCGACACCTCCGCGTAGGGCGTGAAGTCGGGGTTGCTCGGCCCCACCAGGAACGTGCGCAGCGAGTCGCCCTTGTCGTTGTAGGCCGTAAACGGAAACTCGCGCTCCAGCATACTCAGGTCCTCAGCCCCGAAGTGCGTGATGCTGAAGTCCTTGCTAGGCTGTAACGCAGACGTCAGGTGCAGGCTATCGACCTGGGTCAGGTCCACGTCGGCGTTGAGGTGGTAGGCCAGCGTGCCGGTGCCCGCCGTGCCGGCTACCACGTCAAACATGCCCTCGGGCAGCGAGTTGAAGAAGGCGTTGGTGGGGATAGCGTCCGAGTCAATTTTGAGTTTCACGGCCAGCCGGGGCTTGAGGCGCACCGCGATTTCGGGGTGAAATACCAGCTGGTTGAGCACTGCCCGCGTGCCGGGGTCGAGCGACACCCTGCCGCGCCCCAGCGTGGCCACAAAATCGAGCTGGCCGCGGTGCACCACAATGTCTTCCGACGCCAGGCGCTTGTGAAAAAAGCTGAAGTTGCGGGCCGCCACCGAGCCGCGCACCGTCAGCTGCCCGCCGGTTTTTTCGTCGGCCACGAAGTCCTTACCCCGCAGCTCGACCCGGATGGTATCGAACGATACCAGCGCGCCAAACTTGCGCGCCACGTAGGGCACCTGCACCGAGCTTTTATTGCCAAACAATTTGATATTCAGGGCGTAATCACCAGCAGCAATGGTACCACTCACGCCCAGCTCGTTCACCACCGAGTCGACGGTGGCCGTGAGCTGCCCCTGCACCTCCCCATCCTCAATGCTGAGGCGCGGCATAGTCAGCTGCACGCGGTGGTGCGGGCTGGCGTAGCTCACCACAAACTGCCGAAAATCGGCCTCGCCCGGCACGTTGCCGAAGCCCGCGTCGAGCACCTGGTTGAGTAACAGGCCGTAGTTGCGGCCCAGCGCCGTATCGCGGCGCACCACGGGGGTAGGGGCCGGCTTTTTCAGTAAAAAGGCGAAGTTGGTGGCGCCTTTCGCGTCTTTGCGGGCCATGAGGCGGGCGCCATCAATCTGCAGCTCGCTGAACACCGGCCGCCCCGCGAAGAGCGAACGCAGGCTGAGGCTGACTTGCAGGCGGCGCGCCGTGAGCAGCGTATCGCCGGCCGCCACGGGGCCGGCGGCGGCGGTGGGCACCAGGCTCATGCCCGCAATCTCCACCGTTTTCAGGGCCAGGAAATGCGCGGGGCCGAGCGTCAGCGTTACCGGGTATTTGCGTTCCACGCGGGTTTTGACCTCGCTTAGGGCGTAGTTCAGCAGCTGCTGGCGCTTCCAGAGAAACACGCCGAGCGCCAGTAGTACCAGCACCAGCAGGCCCGCCAGGGCATAAATAAGTCGTTTTTTAGCAAGAGCGGATACGCGCATACCGGCAAAGTTACCGGGTTGGCGGTTTCTGGTTCCGGGTTTTACGTTTTTAGGGGCGGGTTTTTCCGGCGGTAGTTCGGGCCGCCTGCGGCTGGCGCCCACCTACCCGACCGCGCCGCGCCGGATTGGCTACTAATTTTGCGGCCGCCAACCAGCCCTCGCCCCTACCCCATGCTCACCGCCCTTTCGCCGCTCGACGGCCGCTACCAGCGCCAAACGGCCCCCCTCGGTCCTTATTTCTCCGAATTGGCGCTGATGCGCTACCGCGTGCGGGTCGAGGTCGAGTACTTTATTGCCCTCTGCCAGGTGCCCCTACCCCAGCTGGCCGCCGTGCCGGCCAGCGTGTTTCCGGCCCTGCGCGGACTCTATGAGCACTTTGAGGAAGCCGAGGCCCAGGCCATTAAAACCCACGAAGCCGTCACCAACCACGACGTGAAGGCCGTGGAATACTACCTGCGTGACGCGTTTACGAAGCTCGGGCTGGGTGACTACCTGGAGTTTATTCACTTCGGCCTGACTTCGCAGGACGTCAACAACACCGCCATTCCGCTCAGCCTGAAGGAAGCCATGACCGACGTGCTATTACCCCGTTTCACGCAGGTAAGGGCGCAGCTGGCCGGGCTGGCAGCCGGCTGGGCCCAGGTGCCGATGCTGGCCCGCACCCACGGCCAGCCCGCCTCGCCTACCCGCCTGGGCAAAGAGCTGGAAGTATTCGTGGCCCGGCTCGACGGCCAGCTGGCCTTGCTGCACCAGGTGCCCTACGCGGCCAAGTTTGGCGGCGCCACCGGCGGCTTCAACGCCCACTTCGCCGCCTACCCCCACACCGACTGGCACGCCTTCGCCGAGCGCTTCGTGAACGAGACGCTGGGCCTGCACCGCACCTTCCCGACTACCCAGATTGAGCCCTATGACAACCTGGCGGCCTTTTGCGATGGCTGGAAGCGCCTGAATACCATCTTGCTGGACCTGTGCCGCGACGTGTGGCAGTACATCTCGCTGGGCTATTTCAAACAAACGCTGAAGGCCGGTGAGGTGGGCTCATCGGCCATGCCGCACAAGGTGAACCCCATCGATTTTGAGAATGCCGAGGGCAACCTGGGCGTGGCCAACGCGCTGCTGGAGCACTTCGCGGCCAAGCTGCCCATTTCGCGCCTCCAGCGCGACCTCACCGACTCCACGGTGCTGCGCAACCTGGGCGTGCCGCTGGGCCATTTGCTCATCGCGCTCGGCGCCATCGGGCGCGGCCTGGGCAAGCTGGCCCTGGATGAAAGCGCCCTGGCCCGCGACCTCGATGCCAACTGGGCCGTGCTGGCCGAGCCCATCCAGACCATCCTGCGCCGCGAAAACTACCCCGACCCCTACAATGCCCTCAAGCAGCTCACGCGCACCGGTGAAGCTATTTCGGCCGCCACCATCGCCGGCTTCGTGGAGGAGCTGGCTGTGCCCGACAGCGTGAAGGCCGAATTGCGCGCCCTCACGCCGGGCGGGTACGTAGGCCGCTAAAACCAAGCAGTTAGTCGCCGTATACTGTGGAGTGGGGCTAGCTCCACCCCTTTTTTAGCAAGCATATCCCGCTTATTCTGCGTTACTTAGCACCAGCTAATGCGCCGGGCGAGGACCTGTGCGCTCTCTGGTGTGTATGACTAATACGAACCTGATAGCAACTAAAATTCACGAAGTAGCCGCCACGGCCGACCTGTATCCGGGGGTAGTAATCTTGCTCAACAGCCGCACGCAGGCCGTCGAGTACATGTCGAACCGCGGCCTGACGTTACTGCAAACCTCTATGGTCGAACTGCGGGCCATAGGGGCGGCCTACCACACGCGCTTTTTCAACGCCGAAGAAGCCGTGCACTACGTACCCCGCGTTTGGGAGCTGCTCAATCGCAACGACCCCGACCTGGTCGTGTCGTTTTTTCAGCAAGTGCGCACTACCCAGAGCCCCAACTGGAGCTGGTATTTTAGCACGATGCGCCTGCTGCTGCGCGGCACCGATGGGTTGCCGCTCCTGCTCATTTGCATGGCCTGCCCCGTCACGCCGCAAGAGCATTCGGCTATCAAGGTAAATTTGGAGCAGCTGCTCGACGACAGCCACTTTTTGCGGGCCCACCACGGCCGCTTCGCGACCCTCACCTGCCGCGAGCGCGAGGTGCTGCGGCGCTCGGTGCTGGGCCAGTCGGCACCCGAAATTGCCACTGGCTTGTTCATTTCACCCAAAACCGCCGAAACCCACCGCCGCAATCTGCGCCGCAAACTCCAGGTCGAGTCGGCGTTTGAGCTGAGCCAGTACGCCCGGGTTTTCGAGTTGATTTGAGGCCAGCCCTACCCCCCTGCTAGCCTCCCAAGCCTGCTGGGAGGGGCCGAATTTTCCGGTTATCGCTCACCCTACGAACGGAGGAAATACCTACTTCTAAGTATTGCCAGCGCAGCCAGATACCCTGAACTTTGCTCACCCTCCTTCTCCCCAAGCCTGGTTTTGCTACTCCTGCATCAGGGTTAGCCGCCAGCCGCGTGAACAACGCTGATTTTTACTACAATCCGCTGCCTATCGCTTCTACTCTACTCCCTTGAGTAGTCTGTACCAGACTACTCCGCTTTGAAAACAAACTGGCGATTGTCAGCCGGCCTTGGCTATTTCCCCTGCTTTGCCGGGGGAGATGGCCGGGGCCGGCTATTTTTGCGGCTTGTCCTTAGTATTTGCCTAGTGTCCCAGTTCCTGCACGATATCCCCGTTTGCCCCGACTGCCGTTTTTTTCGCGGCGACCTGCCCTGCCGGCCCAACAAGGAACACGGCTACCTGTGCGGCGATTGCCCCGTGTATGAGCCCGTTACGAAGCGCATTCTGCTCATCAAGCTCGGGGCCATCGGCGATGTTATCCGCACTACGCCGCTGCTGCGGCGGCTGCGGCAGGAGCATCCGGGCTGCTACATCACCTGGCTCACGCTCACGCCGGCCATTTTGCCGCAGGGCCAGATTGAGGAGATTCTGAAGTTTGACTACGCCAGCGCGCTGCACTTGCAGGCCCGGCGCTTCGATATTGCCATCAACCTCGACAAGGAGAAAGAGGCCGCCGCGCTGCTGCTGGGTGTGCGGGCCGAAAGCAAGTTTGGCTACACCCTGCGCGAGTACGACGGCGTGCCCTGGCCCGTGAATGACTTGGCCGACCACAAATACCTCACCGGCGTGTTCGACCAGCTCAGCCTGGGCAATACCAAACCCTACGTGCAGGAAATATTCGAACTGTGCGGCTTCGACTTCCGGGGCGAAGAGTACGTGTTTGATACCCACGATGACAAAGGCTACAACTGGGCGGCCCTACCCCCCACTGGCCCGCGCATCGGCCTCAACACCGGCTGCGGCGACCGCTGGACCACCCGCCTCTGGAGCACCGAAAAGTGGATAGCATTGATAAAGCAGCTGCAAGCCGCCGGCTACGCGCCCGTGCTACTGGGCGGCGAGGCCGAGCACCCGCGCAACCTGGAGCTGCAGGCCGCCACCGGCGCCGCCTACCTCGGCACCTTCCCCCTACCCCAGTTCATCAACCTGATGAACCAGATGCAGGGCATCGTGACGCAGGTGACGATGGGTATGCACATCAGCATCGCGCTACGCAAGCCCACTATTTTGATGAATAACATCTTCAACCCGCACGAATTTGACCTCTACGGCCGCGGCCAAATCGTGGGCCCCAACAAGCAATGCGTATGCTTCTACCGGGGCAGCTGCCGCCTCGGCACCAGCTGCATGGAAGACCTGCCCGCCGACAAGGTGTTTGAGGCCGTGCGGGAGAGCGTGCCGCTGTAGCGCAGGCTTCGCAGACCGCGTTTGGGTAGATGCTGCGGGCGTGGCCTACGCGGGCCGCGCCACCTCTTTGAGCGCGGCCACCATCACTTCCCACGAAAACTTCTTTGCCTCCTGCCGCACGCCGGCCGCAAAAGCCGCCTCCCGGTCATTGGCGTAGAAATCGACCAGTGCGTCGGCGATGGCGGCGGGGGTAGGCGGCACTACGTAGCCCACCACGCCGGCCGGAATCAGCTCGGCCAGACCGCCCACATCGGTCACCAGCATGGGCCGGCCAAAGTGGTAGGCTACCTGCGACACGCCGCTTTGCGTGGCATTCTTGTAGGGCTGAATGACGAGGTCAGCGGCGCTGAAATAATTGGCTACCTGCTCATTGGGGATGAAGTCGGTAGCGCGCACCAGCCGGCTTTCGAGGTCGTGCTTTTTGATGAGCATCTCATACGGCGCGGCATCTTCGTAAAACTCGCCGGCAATGATGAGCTTGATAGGTAAGGCGGCTACCTGCGCGTCGGCCAAGGCTTCAAGCAAGATATCCAGCCCTTTATACGCCCGGATGAACCCAAAAAACAGCACGTATTGAAACTGCGGCGACAGCCCCAGCGCCGCCAGCGCGGCCGCCTTGGGCTTAGCCGGCCCAAAATTGTCGTAGAGCGGGTGCGGCCGGTACAGCGCCGGCTTCCGGCCAAAGCCCAGCTGCTGCAAATCGGCCAGCACGGCGCGGCTCATGGTCACGAAGCCGTCGCAGGCCCGCAGAAAATAACGCGTGAGCGGGCCATCACCGGGCCGCTTCTCGTGCGGAATCACGTTGTCGGTGATGGCCACGATGCGCGTGTGGCCATTGCCGCGCGCCAGCCGCGCCACCGTGCCCAGGGCCGGCCCCATAAACGGCAGCCAAAACCGAAACACCACCAAGTCGGGCCGCGCGCGCCGCAGCCGGCGCCCTACCCCCACCCACGACAGCGGGTTTACCGAATTGATACTCACCTCAATGTCCAGGTCAGCTGGCCCGGCTTCGGTGCTAAACTGCGTCTGGCCCGGAAATAGAAAGCCAGGGTATTGCAGCGAGAACGTGACAATGCGTACCTCGTCGCCCGCCGCTAGAAAGGCCCGCGCCAGCCGCTCGTTGTAGGTGGCCAGGCCACCGCGCAGGGGGTAGGCGGGGCCAATGATGACGACGTTCATCGCAATTTCTCCCGGACCAGGTAGTCGTTGCGCTTGGGCCCGTTCAACTGCACCAGCTCGCCCAGGAAGCCGGCCAAAAACAGTTGCATGCCCACAATCACGGCCACCAGGGCCAGGAAGAATAGCGGCTGGTCGGTGACGTTGCGCGCCCTTAGATTATGAATGGACAGCCACCATTTCTCACCTACTAGCCACAGGGTCAGCATAGTACCAATAAAAAACGATAGGGTGCCCAGCGTGCCGAAGAAGTGCATGGGCCGCCGCCGAAACTTACCCACGAACGTGATGCTGGCCAGGTCCAGAAAGCCGTAGATAAAGCGCTCCAGCCCAAACTTGGTAACGCCGTACTTGCGCTCCTGGTGCTGCACCACTTTCTCGCCTATCTTCTTGAAACCGTTCCACTTAGCAATGACTGGAATGTAGCGGTGCATCTCGCCATACACCTCAATGGCTTTCACCACGCGCTGGTCGTAGGCTTTGAGTCCGCAGTTAAAATCGTGCAGCTGAATGCCCGAAATCGCCCGCGTTGCCCCGTTAAATAGCTTGGTCGGAATCGTTTTCGATAGTGGGTCGAAGCGCTTTTGCTTCCAACCACTAACCAGGTCATAATCGTCTTCGATTATCATCCGATACAGTTCCGGCAGCTCCTCAGGCGAGTCCTGCAGGTCGGCGTCCATTGTGCACACTACCCGGCCCCGCGCCGCCTCAAAGCCCACGTTGAGCGCCGCCGACTTGCCATAGTTGCGGTTGAAGCGAATGCCGCGTAGGGCCATATCCTGGCCCGCGAGCGCCTCAATCACCGGCCACGAGTCATCAGTCGAGCCATCGTCAATCAAAATTACTTCGTACGAAAGTCCCCGCGCCGTAAGTACCCGCTGAATCCAGCGCGTCAGCTCAGGTAAAGATTCCGCCTCGTTGAGCAGCGGAATGACGATGGACAGCTCCACCGGAAAGCTGGCAGTTAATTTATTCAAACTCAGGCTTCGGATTTTTAACGAACGCGGAAGTTAGTAGGCTCACCAGAAAGCCCATAAAGAGGGTGCCTAGTATCACAAAAACGAGCAGCAACGGGCCGCTGGTGAATTTTGCGGAGAACGCCATTGCTTGGTCAATCTGCGCGTCCGACATAGTCCCCTTGGCTTCCATATCGGCCCGCGCCTTGTCCATAGCCCGCGTCAACGTTTCCGGGTCAATGAACGTGGTATAAACATACACAAACGCTGCGCTTAGCACCCCAACTACTACTGAGGCCAGCGCCCCAATAGTGAGGCCTTCGCCATAGCTCATAAAACCACCATTGAGTTGCTTGTACTCGCGCTGAGCTAGCACGATGCCCAAAATCAACACCACGGTAGTAATAAAGCGCAAATAACTATTTTGCTCTAGGTGCAAAGCGTACAGACCAAAAGAGAAGATGATACTTACGAGGCCAGTCAGCAGCCCATAACGCAACCCTACGGCAGCGGGCGTAACTACAACATTAGTGGTTGGTTCCATCGGAAAACGGGTAAGTGAGGGTAGAAATAAGCGCTACTCTCGAAAGTATATTCCCCCTGGAAAAGCGAGTAGCAGGCCAAATAACAGCACAAGGGAGAAATTTCCAATGGCCATATCGCCCACCGTCAGGTTAGTTACCTTCTGCAGTTGCTGCTTTTCCACCGTGGGGTTGCGCTTTGCCTGGGGGGTTTCGGCGTGTTGCATCCGCACTATTTCCATTGTCTCGGCCCGGTGCCGGGCCAGGGCAGCTTCTCCCACCCCGGCGGCCAAGCCCACTACGCTAGCTGCCGAGAGGAGCGCCGCTAAGAGCGCCGTTAGCCCACCCACGGCCATTGCCCGGCCCAGGCCGGGCCTGTTTGGAGCCAGCTGCCGCCGCAGCAGCCACTGACTACCTATCACGGCCAGTGGCACTAACAGCTGGGCAAGCATTTGCTTGGGCCCAAATGCGTTATTACCAGTTAGTTGCAGGCCCAGCATCCACAGCGCGCACACCATCCCTACCCCCACCCCAAAGCGCAAACCCAGGCGCAAAACCAGCCCCGAGGCTGGGGCTGTGGCAGCCGCCGGCTTATTTATTAAATCTACGGGTTGCATACGCTACGAATCGACCAGCAAGATACGCCGGCCAGCTTTGCCCCCGCGCTTAGCTCACCGCCACGCGGGGCCCTACCCCCCGCTGCCGCCCAAACCGCAGCAATAATGCCTCGGCCAATAAGCTGGCCAGCACGAGCGCTAGGCAGTAGCGCCATAGTGGATGACCCGTTTGCTCATTGCCATAGTGAGCTAAGGCATCGGGCTGGGCCCCCGTATCCAATACCCGCACAGTGGGTTGGTTGGGTCCGATAAGCTGCCGCAGTTCCGCCACCGAATATGCCGCCAACTCTGATTCACGCTTAGGCGCATTAAACGCCAGCGTCGTTACAGCTTTTCCCTTTTGCGTAAGGTTGTAGAAGCCCGGCTTATCCAGGCCTACTGGTATTTCCAAGTGTAGCTGGCCACCCTGCATTCGTTGCGCGGGAATGTAAGTTAACCTATCATGCACTAAGCGGTAACTGGCTTCGTCAGCAGCAACTCGATTAGCAGAGGATGGTACCGTCAGCGCCAATGCGGCGGTACCAAGGCGGTAAGCAGGCTGCTGGTCGGCATGGTAACTCAACATCGCTAACCGATACAACACAGGCACAAATAGTGAGTGCGTAGTAAAATCGCTGTATTCCTTTGCGAATGGTGCGGCAAATACGTACGTCCGCCCTGCGGCACTGGCAAACTCAGTCAAATAGCTGCCACCGTCTCGTAGGCGCAAAATATCCGTTCCTACCCGCCCCATTTGTAACACCGGTGCTACCTGCGGCATTATTACCCGTTGCGGCTGCGCTCCGAATACATCTTTAAAAAAGGGGTTTTGTGAGCTGGGTAACGCTAACTCTTGCTTGGCAGGAATGCTGGCACTCGCTACCCACTGCTCGCCGCTAATACCCAATGCACGAAACAGCTCACGGTAGCTGGCCCGCGCAGTTGGGCTGCTTGCTGGCACTACTACCACGCTGCCACCACGCCGGGCCACCGCAACTAGCGCGTCACGTAAGCCAGGCTCAATAGCAGCAACTTCGCGTACCAGTACCATATTAGCTTGACGCAGAGCCGCATAATCTACCACTTGCGGCCGGTTAAACTTATAATCAAATAGTGGCTCATTTGCGTAGGCCAACTTGGCGGCAGGTTCTTCCCCTATCTCCAGCACATGCACTACTGCGGCTGGCTGTAATGTAAAGAAATAAGTATTATCAAAAGTAACGGGTGCATCTTCGGTTATTACCTGGCCAAGTGCCAGGTTAGCATCCGGTAGCTGCACCTGCACTACGGTCTCAGTAGCCCGCTCCGCCGCCACCGACACCCGAAAAGTTGCTACCTGCTTCTTGCCCAGCATCACCTTTACCGGGCACTCTGCGATGGCTTCCCTACCCCCATTACGCAGCCTGATGTGCAACGCAGTATTCGTACGTGTTCGCACAAAAGCATCATTCAACCACACGCTGTCAGTGTACAGATTACCTGTTGATTTTGCGGTTAATGGTACAAGAACAATACTACCCTTGGTTTTCAGCTGCTGAAGCGACTGAGCCGGCATTTCATTTTTTTGAAAGTCGCTGAAGATATAAAGTGGGCCGTTCTGGTCTTTCTGCCAAGTATCACGCACGTTGGTAGCACCCCAACTCACACGCCGCCCCACTTCCAATTGACTATTCAGTGTTTCCAAGAACGTGCTTTGTTTGGCAGTAGCAGCAGATTGACCTACCAAGTGAAAACGTGTCGTAGGGTCATAGCTCCGGCTCAGAGTAGTTGCGCTTGCAACTGCTTCTTGTAAAAGATGCGCTTGGCTGTTACCCGCCGCTTGCATACTACCTGAGTTATCCAGCGCTAGCTCTACCGTTCCACTAGCAACGCTCGACGATTGTTGAATACTGGGAATAAAGGGTTGGCAAAAAACTAACACCAAAAATATTAGCGCCAATATTCTTGCCAGCAACACTAACAGTGCTTGCAACCGCCGCCGTCTTATAGTAGTGAGCTCTACGTCCCGAATAAACCCAGTATTTGTAAATAATACGCGCTGTGGCCTTCTAAGCTGTAGTAGATGGATAGCAATCGGTACTCCAATTGCAAGTAAGCCCCACAAAAATTCTGGATATAGTAGTTGCATTGGTAGAATAAAATTCCGCTAATCTAACGCCACAGGATTAACTACGAAACCACCCTTTTTATTTAGCACAAAAACCAGAATATAACGCACAAGCAGGTGGGGAGGGGTGGGGGGGCAAAGCAAAAGCCCCCTGCCTCGGCGCTGATAAAAGCGCGGGGCAGGGGGCTCACTTGATAAAGTTGGCGGCGACCGA
>CAZZWL010000089.1:0-23104 GCA_964657755.1 uncultured Rhodanobacter sp. | reverse complement strand
GCTCTCGGCGGGCCTGCTGGTCGCGCCTTCGCTGCTGGCCTACGACAAGCGCTACATTGGCATTCAGCTCTATACAGTGCGCGAGGCGATGGCGAAAGACCCCGCCAGCACGCTGGCTCAGCTCGCCAAAATCGGCTTCAACTCGGTGGAGGGCGCTACCTACACGGGCAGCCAGAAGTTCTACGGCATGACGCCGCCCGTTTTCGCGGCCCTGCTCAAGCAGCACGGCCTGATAATGCCCAGCAGCCACCACCGCCTGGGCGAGGAGCAGATGAACGGCGCGCCCGTGGCGGGCACCATCCTGCACGAGTGGGACCGCGCCGTGGACGATGCCGCCGCCGTGGGCGTGAAGTACATGGTGTGCGCCTACCTCTCGGAGGCCGAGCGCGGTGGCCTCGACCACTACCAGAAAATTGCCGAGCAGCTCAACAAGGCCGGCGAGCGCTGCAAAAAAGCGGGCATCCAGCTCTGCTACCACAACCACGACTTCGAGTTTCCGGCCCAGGCCGGCGGCAAACGGCCCTACGACATCCTGCTCAACAGTACGGATAAAGACCTGGTAAAGATGGAGTTGGACCTCTACTGGGTTACCAAAGCCGGCCAAGACCCGCTGGCGCTGTTCAAGCAACACCCCGGCCGCTTCCCGCTCTGGCACGTCAAGGACATGGCCAAGGACGCGCCGCACTCGTTCACGGAGGTGGGCAACGGCACGATTGACTTCAAGAAGATATTCGCCCACGCCAACGAGGCCGGCCTGAAGTACTTCTTCGTGGAGCAGGACGCTACCCCCGGCTCGCCGTTCGATAGCGTGACCCAGAGCATGGCTTATATCAAGAAAAACCTGGTGTAAGCTGGTTAACGCCAGGCTTTATAAGAAAACGCCGCGCTAGAAACCAGCTGGTTTCTAGCGCGGCGTTTCGGCTTTAGGAACAATACCTATTTAGCTGCCTGGCTCATAGCCGGCACTTCGCGAATCCAGATGTTGCGGAAGCTCAGCGGCTCGCTTTTGTCGCCGTGGGCTTGCAGCTTGATGGGCGCCGCGCCGTGCTGCTTGCTGTACGAGGGCTTGCCGATGTACTGCGTGGGGCCCAGCAAGGCCGTATTGTTCTGCACCAGCACACCGTTGAAGAGCACCGTGACGCGGGCCGGCGTGGCCATCGCGCCGCTGCCATCGAAGGTGGGGGCGGTCCACAGCACGTCGTAGGTCTGCCACTCGCCGGGCGGGCGGGCGGGGTTCACCAGCGGCGCAAACTGCTTGTAAATACTGCCCGCCATGCCGTTGACGTAGGTCTTATTATTATACGCGTCCAGAATCTGCAGCTCGTAGCCCAGGTCGCCCTCCCCGAGCGAGGCCAGGAAGATGCCGCTGTTGCCGCGCGCCTGCCCGGTGCCCGAAATGTTGGCCGGGATGCGCCACTCCAGGTGCAGCTGGTAGCTACCAAAGGAGCGCTTGGTTTCGATGTTGCCGGTGGCTTTGTTCACCGTCAGGATATTATCCTTCACCGTCCACTGGGCGGGCGTGTGGTCTTTAGTCATCACCCACTGGTCGAGGCTTTTACCGTTGAACAGGATGAGTGCGTCCGAGGGAGCTTCGCCGCTGGTTTTGCCGGGCGTTACTACCTTGGGCACGGGCTCATACACTTCGGTGTCTTCGGGCTTGCCGGCTTGCTGCGCGTGCGCTACCCCCCCGCTGGCGGCCAAGGTGGCCGCGAGTATCAACCAGGTTTTCATGGTGTTGAATGAATTAAAGTGTATCAATCAGTAGCGCGAACTTTCCAGTTCGTGCGCGAGCGTAGCGAGCATTATTGTTCGCGCCGCCCTGTTCCGCCTGCTCACTGCGCTCGCGCACGAACTGGAAAGTTCGCGCTACTACTCACACGTCGCAAAGCTGCACGGCCTGGCGCAGCGAAGCCAGCTTATCGGCCTGCCGTGGCATAAACTCCTGCGCCACGAAGCCCGTGAAGCCGGTGGCCTTGATGGCGCGCATAATGGCCGGGTAGTTGAGTTCCTGCTGGTCGTCGAGCTCGTGGCGGCCCGGCACGCCGGCGGTGTGGTAGTGCGCGATATATTGGTGGTAGTCAGTGAGGTTGCGGATAACGTCGCCTTCGTCAATCTGCATGTGGTAGATGTCAAACAGCAGCTTGAAGTGCTCGGAGCCCAGCCGCTTGGCCAGCGTGGCGCCCCACGAGGTGCGGTCGCACTGGTAGTCTTTATGGTCGATTTTGCTGTTGAGCAGCTCCATCACCAGCACCACTTTGTGTTGGGCGGCCAGCTCCAGCAGCGGCGTGAGGCCCTGCACGCAGTTGGCCCAGCCGGTTTCGTCGCTCATGCCCCGGCGGCTGCCGCTGAAGCAAATTAGGTTGGTGTAGCCGGCCTGGCCCACCAGCGGAATCATCTCGCGGTACTGCTTTTGCAGCTGGGCATGAAAACGCGGGTCGTTGAAGCCGTCGGTCAGGTTGATTTCGGCGCCGTTGCACATGGGCGAGTCGAGGCCGTACTTCTTCAGCGTCGGCCAGTCTTTTGGCCCCACCAGGTCAATACCCTTGAGGCCCATGCCTTTAGCGGCGGCGCACAGCTGGTCCAGCGATAAATCCTGGTAGCACCAGCGGCACACCGACTGCTTGAGGTTGTTTTTCAGCTCGGTGGTGGGCGTCATGGCAGGGGCGGCGGCGGTCGCTTTTAGCGCGCCCGCTACCCCCACCGCCGCCGTGCCGGCCAGTACGTTCTTGAGCATCGTTCGGCGGGTGGGGAGGGCGGGCATGGCAGGTTAAGGGAGGGGTAGGGGAAGAGAAAAGCAGCCGCAACTACTTGCGGCTGCCTGCTCGCGGCTTATTTCAGGCTCAGAATATATTTGGTCATTTCCTTGGCGTCGCTCAGCGACAGCGCGGGGTGGGCCGACATCGGGATTTGGCCCCAGTGGCCCTTACCCCCCTTGATTACCCGGTTGGCGAGCATGGTGATGTTGGCGTCGGTATCGGGGTATTTTTCGGCCACGGCGATGTAGGCGGGGCCTACCAGCTTCACGTCTTCCTTGTGGCAGCCCAGGCAGTCGGAGCCCGCAATCAGCTTAGCGCCCGCCGACGTCATGCCGCCAGTGTGGGCCGTGCCGATTTTCATGGCGTTGGTATCCACCTGCGCCTGCTCGTTCACGGCGCTCAGGCGCCGGTCGGCGGCGCTATCGCTGTTTAGCGCGCTGGCGTCGGCGCCCGGCTTACTGGTGCGGGCATTGTCGGCGCCATCGGGTTTGTAACCGGAGTCGCAAGCGGCAAGCAGCGCGCAGGCACTTAAGAAAAGGACAACTTTTTTCATGAGAAAGGGAGAATTACAGCCCCAGCAGGGCGCGATTGAAATGGGCATCGGTGGCGGTACCAGCAAAGTCGTCGAAGGCCTTGTCGGTGACGCGAATAATGTGGTCTTTGATAAACTGGGCGCCTTCGCGGGCACCGTCTTCCGAGTTTTTGAGGGCGCATTCCCACTCCAGCACGGCCCAGCCGGGGAAGTTGTACTGCGCCATTTTACTGAATATGGCCTTGAAATCGACCTGCCCGTCGCCCAGCGAGCGGAAGCGGCCGGCGCGGTTCAGCCAGCTTTCGTAGCCGCCGTACACGCCCTGGCGGCCGGTGGGGTTAAACTCGGCGTCCTTGACGTGGAACATCTTGATGCGCTCGTGATAGATGTCAATATATTCCAGGTAGTCAAGGCATTGCAGCACGAAGTGCGAAGGGTCATACAGCAAGCACGCACGCGGGTGGTCGTTCACCTCCGTCAAAAACCGCTCGTAGCTGACGCCATCGTGCAGGTCCTCGCCGGCGTGAATCTCGTAGCACAGGTCCACGCCTTCGTTCTCAAACTCATCCAGAATGGGCCGCCAGCGACGCCCCAATTCCGCAAAGCCTTCCTCCACCAAACCCGCCGGGCGCTGGGGCCAGGGGTAGACCATCGGCCAGAGCAGCGCGCCGCTGAACGTGGCGTGCGCCTTCAGGCCCAGCCGGCGCGAGGCCTTGGCCGCAAACGTGAGCTGCTGGGTGGCCCACTGCTGGCGCGCGATGGGGTTGTTGCGCACGACCTCGGGCGCGAAGCCGTCGAACAGCTTATCATAGGCCGGGTTCACGGCCACCAGCTGGCCCTGCAAGTGGGTCGAGAGCTCCGTAATTTCCAGGCCGGCGGCGCGCACCTTGCCCGTTAGCTCGTCAGCATAGGTCTGGCTTTCAGCGGCCAGCTGCAAGTCGATAAAGCGCTTGTCGCCAGTGGGTAGCTGGATTCCTTTGAAGCCCAGGCCGTTGGCCCAGGCGCACATGCCGTCCAGGCTATCGAACGGCGCGTGGTCGCCGATAAACTGGGCGATAAAAACAGCGGGGCCTTGAATAGTAGTCATGGGCAAAAATCAGACGGTGAACTCGGTCCATTTTTCTGTGGAGTGGCCCGAGGCGATAACGTTTTCAATAAAGGCCATGCCGCGCACGCCTTCTTTGATACTAGGGTAGTCGCGGGCTTCGGGGGGGGGTAGGGTGCCCGCGTCGCGCGCCAGCAGGCACAGCGCGAAGTTGCGGTAGAGGTTGGCAAAAGCTTCGAGGTAGCCCTCAGGGTGGCCGGCCGGCGTGCGGGCATTGTGCTGGGCCGCCGCGCCCACGTAGCCCGTGCCCGTGCGCCAGATTTCGGCTGGCTTGTCGAGCCACTTCACCTGTAATGTATTAGCATCGACCTGCTGCCACTCCAAGCCGCCCTGGTCACCGTAGACCCGGATTTTGACGTTATTTTCCTCACCCGCCGCTATTTGCGTGGCTATCAGCACGGCGCTGGCGCCGTTGCTGAGCTTGAGCAGCACCGCGCCATCGTCGTCGAGCCGGCGGCCAGCCACCACCGTGTTGATGTCGGCGCAGAGCTTGACGACTTCCAGGCCGGTCACGTATTCGAGCAGGTTGAAGGCGTGGGTGCCAATGTCGCCCATGGCGCCGGCCACACCGCTTTTGGCCGGGTCGGTGCGCCAGGCGGCCTGTTTGTTGTCGGTGCCCTCTTCGGCCCGGCTCAGCCAGCCCTGTGGATACTCCACGTAAGCCTTGCGAATAGGACCCAACGTATTACTAGCCAGCATTTCGCGGGCCTGTTTCACCATTGGGTAGCCGGTGTAGGTGTGGGTGAGGCAGAGCAGGCGGCCGCTAGCCTCCGCTACGGCTTGCAGCTGCTTGGCCTCAGCCAGCGAGAAGGTCATTGGCTTGTCCAGCACCACGTCGAAACCGCTTTCCAGCGCCAGGCGGGCGGGCTCGAAGTGCAGGTGGTTGGGCGTCACGATGGCAATTACCTGCACGCGTTCGGCTTCGGGGCGCGCTTTTTCCTGCTCGATGAGGTCCTGGTAGGAGCCGTACACGCGGTCGGGCGCCAGATTTAGCAGCTCGCCGGCGGCCTTCGATTTGGCGGGGTCGCTGCTAAAAGCGCCGGCCGTGAGCACGTAGAGGCTGTCGAGGGCGGCCGCCATGCGGTGCACGGCGCCAATAAAGGCGCCCGGCCCGCCTCCAATCATGGCCAGTCGTAGTTTCATGCGGTAGTTCAGAAGGTGGAAAACTTACACTTCAAGGCGCGCATTGGCCTCCACGTAGGTGAGGTCGGCAGCCGGCTCGGGGGCATTACGGTCGCGGAAAAAGACCAGAAACAACAGTAGCACCGCCACCGCAATACCGGCCGGAATCAGCCAAATCATGCGCCAGTCGTGGGCGCCACCAGCCAGCTGGTAGTTGTCGAAGATGCGGCCCGACAGCAGCGTGCCAATCAGCATCCCTACCCCGTAGGTAGCCAGCGTAATGAAGCCCTGAGCCGAGCTTTTGAAGCGCTCGCCGGCCAGGTTGTCGGTATAAATCTGGCCCGTCACGAAGAAGAAGTCGTAGCACACACCGTGCAGCACGATGCCGGCAATCAGCATCCAGTAGTTGCCCTCGCCGTTGCCGTAGGCGAAGAAAATATAGCGAGTTACCCAGGCCGCCATGCCGATGGCCAGCATTTTTTTCACACCCAGCTTACTGAAAAACAGCGGAATAGCCAGCATAAACAGCAGCTCCGACACTTGCCCCAGGCTTTGCACGCCGGCCGCCGCTTTCATACCCACCTCGTTGAGAAACGGGTTGGTGAAGCCGTAGTAAAAAGCCAGCGGAATGCAGATGGCGATGGAGGCCAGGAAGAAT
The DNA here is from genome assembly GCA_964657755.1 of uncultured Rhodanobacter sp. Classification (GTDB taxonomy): domain Bacteria; phylum Bacteroidota; class Bacteroidia; order Cytophagales; family Hymenobacteraceae; genus Hymenobacter. Next base: position 16,931 of record CAZZWL010000089.1, on the reverse strand, counting down.
ATCAGGTACGAGCGGTTTTTGAGTAAACCAATGGCATCGAGGCCGAGCAAATCGCCAATTGAGCTCGATTGCCCACTCTTGACGGGGGGGGTAGCGGGCAGCGTGAAGCTGAACACGCCCAGCAGCAACGAGGCGCCGGCCGCCATCAGGAAGGTGGCTTGCAGCGTGTTTTTTTGCTCCCAGCTGAGCCAGCCGATGGTGAGGCCCGCGATTATCCAGCCCAGCGTGCCCAGCACCCGAATGGGCGCAAACTCCTTCTGCGGGTCCTTCATCTGCCGGAAAGCGATGGAATTGACCAGCGCCAGCGTGGGCATGTACAAAACCATGTAGGTCAGGATATTGGGGTAGAAACTATCAAAGTCCGGCGCTGAGGAGGCGCGCCACAGCAGCAGCGCGCCGGCCAGGTGCAGCACCCCCAAAATCTTCTGGGCCGAGAAGAACCGGTCGGCAATCAGCCCAATGATGAACGGCGCCACGATGGCTCCAATCGACTGGGTCAGAAACGCTACCCCCACCTGCGTGCCCGAAGCCTTGAGGTTGTGCAGCAGGTAGGTACCAAGGGTTACAAACCACGCGCCCCAGATGAAGAACTCCAGGAACATCATCAGGGACAGCTTGAAGCGAATGGTAGGCGTCATGGGCGGGGAGGAGGGGGGTAGGGAATAGAAAGAACGTCATGCTTCGGCAAGCTCAGCATGACGTTCTTTTAAGAATTATGCGTTAGCAATCAGCTGGTGGCCCAGGCGCGGTCGCCCTTCTTATACGGCACGTTGCCGTCGTAGCGGCCGGGCACGGGCTCGTAGCGCAGGGCCTGCGTGGCACCCACCTCGGAAGTGAAATAGCCGAGCAGCGTCAGCTCCTTCATCATGCGGAAGTAGTGGCTGGGGTCGTCCTTGCGCTGGTTTTTGGTGAACTCCTTCTGCTCAGCGTCGAGCTTGATAAGCACGGCCGTGCGCTGGGCCGGGTCGGCGGCCATAAAGGCTTTGCCAATCTGCTTCTGGCTGGCCTCGTCGAGCTTGGTGAGGCCGGTGAGGAAGATTTGCTGGTCGGCGGGCTTGTAGCAGTCGCGCACCATCACGAGCATAAAGCTGCCGATTTTGGCGGCCTTAGCGCCCGGCGTTTTGGTGGCGGGCAAGATGGTTTCACCCACCTCATCAAGCATACTCAGCTGGGTAGGGCTGAGGGCAAATTTGGTGGCGGCCGTTTCCCCAGCTTTGTCGCTGGTGCCAGCGGGCGAGGAGCAGCCGGTGAGAAAAAACTCGGCGCCAATCACGGTGCCGCCCATCAGGACGGCCACGCGGGCGAGGGCATCGCGGCGATTCATATGGGTGGGAATTAGCAGGTTAAATGTTTTGCTTCTTGAGCTCGCTCACGGCGTGGTCCACGGCGCGGGCGGTGAGGGCCATGTATGTCAGCGAGGGGTTTTGGCAGGCGGCCGAGGTCATGGCGGCGCCGTCGGTCACGTACACGTTGGGGGCGTCCCAGACCTGGTTATGGGCGTTCAGCACCGACGTTTTAGCATCCCTACCCATGCGCGCGGTGCCCATCTCGTGGATGCCACCGCCGGGGTTGTAGCCGTTGTTGTAGGTCTTCACGTTCTTGAGACCCGCTTTTTCCAGCATCTCTTGGGCATCGGCCATCATGTCGATGCGCATCTTCTGCTCGTTGTCGCGGATGTGCACGTCCATCGCCAGCACGGGCAGGCCCCACTTGTCCTTCTTGGTCTTGTCGAGCGTAATCTGGTTGTCGTGGTAGGGTAGCGTTTCGCCAAAGCCGGTGAGGCCCATCGTCCACTTGCCGGGCTCAGTAAGCGCATCTTTGAACTCGCCGCCGATGCTCATCTCCGGAATTTCGCGGCTCCAGCCCTCGCGGCCGGCGCTGCCCTGGTAGCCAAACCCGCGGATATAGTCGCGCTTGTCGCCAAACAGGTTGCGGTAGCGCGGCACGTAGATGCCGTTGGCCCGGCGGCCGAACACGTATTTGTCGTCGTAGCCCTCGGCATCGCCGTGCGCGCCGGCCCGGAAGTGATGGTCCATCACGTTGTGGCCCAGCTCGCCGCTGCTGCTGCCCAGGCCCTCGGGCCACACGTCGGTGGCCGAGTTCATCAGCACCCAGGCCGAGTTCAGGGCCGAGGCGTTGAGGAAGATGACTTTGGCGTAGTACTCGTAGGTCTGGTTGGTTTCAGCGTCGAGCACCTCTACCCCCTTCGCCCGCTTGGTATCCTTGTCGTAGAGGATTTTGGTGACGATGGAAAACGGCCGCAGCGTGAGGTTGCCGGTAGCCACGGCGGCCGGCAGCGTGGCCGACTGCGTGCTGAAATACGCCCCAAACGGGCAGCCCAGCCAGCATTTGTTGCGGTACTGGCAGTTCGTGCGGTCGTGGTGCGGCACCGTGATGTTGGCCGTGCGGCCAATCACCATGCGCCGGTGCTCGTAGTTTTTCTTGATGCGGGCGGCCACGTCCTTCTCCACCACGTTCATGTTCATGGGGGGCATAAAGTCGCCGTCGGGCAGCTGCGGCAGGCCGTCGCGGTTGCCGCTAATGCCCGCGAATTTCTCCACGTAGCTGTACCAGGGCGCCAGGTCGGCGTAGCGAATGGGCCAGTCCACGGCAATACCATCCTTGAGGTTGGCCTCGAAATCGTAGTCGCTGAGGCGGTACGACTGCCGGCCCCACATCAGCGAGCGGCCACCCACGTGGTAGCCCCGAAACCAGTCGTAAGGCTTGGTTTCGACGTAGGGGCTCTCCTTCTCATTGACCCAGTACGAGAGGTTGCTCTCGTTGAGAGTATAGTCGCGCCCCAGCACCGGGTAGTCCTTAATCATCTGCTGGGTTTTACCGCCGCGGTGCGGCAATTCCCAGGGCGCCTTGTTGGCGTTAACGTAGTCCTTGACATGCTCGATGTTGCGCCCGCGCTCCAGCATAATCGTTTTCAAACCCTTCTCCGTCAATTCTTTGGCGGCCCATCCACCCGAGATACCCGAGCCAATGACGATGGCGTCATACGTGTTTTTGTCCATGAAACTAGTACTAGGAAATGGGTGGGAATAAAAGATAAACGCGTAAGGAGAACGAGTCGCTTAAGCGGCGAACGCAGCACCAAAGCGGGGGGTAGCGGGCAGCAGATGGCCCAAATGGCACGGCAATGTAGCAATGCGGCGCGCATTGAGCCGAGGTAGCGCGGCGGCCCCGGCCCCACCGGCGTTGCACTGCGAAAGACGGGGTAGGGGGTATAATGGCAATTTTCTGAACGTCAAACTTAAATAGAAAAAGCATTTACACCGTATTTTTTTTCATTACCCCAGCGCCCTCGTCTTAGCTGCGCATTATACATGCGCTTACTTGCAACTTTCTATTGCTTTACCAGCATCTACTGGTACATTTACCACACTTTGCGCTAGGTTTCTGTTCCCACCCCCTACTCCTCTAGCTCCGTGAGTTCGCCAACGTTACGTGCGTACAAATCCTGGTCCGACGAGGCATTGCTCACCGCGCTGCTCGCCGACAACCGCGAGGCCTTTGCTGAGCTTTACGAGCGGCACTGGTACCGCGTGTTTGCCTTGGCCTACCGCAAGCTTAAAGTACGGGAAACGGCCGAAGAGCTGGTGCAGGACTTGTTCGCCACGCTGTGGCACAAGCGCCGGGAACAGGCCATCGAAAACCTGGAGCACTACCTCACCATTGCCATCAATCGCCGCATTATCAGCTACTTGCGCAGCAACCAAGTGCGTACAGCCTACGCCGACTACTGCCGCTGGACGCAAGCCGAAGCCACCCAGGAAACGGAAGACGAATTGGCGGCAGCCGACTTATCCGAAGCTTTTGCCAGGGCCTTGCTGCGTTTGCCCGAGCAATCGCGCGAGGTGTTTCGGCTGAGCCGCCTGGAACATTTTTCAGTGCGTGAAATTTCGCTACAGCTCAACCTATCCTCCAAGGCCGTTGAGTATCACCTCACCAAGTCGATGCGGCTGCTGCGCGGCCACTTGCGCGATTTTGTGGTGCTGGCCCTTGCTTTTTTATTCACGCAGTAGCGCCTCAACAGGGCTGTGGCTGGGCACCGACGTTTTTGCAGGGAAAATGTTACCTTTTTCTAAAAAAAAGTAACCGGGGCTTTAGGGATGGCGGGCAGTTGCGCGTCTATCCTTTTAGACGCCCCGCCCCATGATGACCCAAGCTGAATTCGACGCCTTGCTCCAGCGCTACCTCGACGGCCAAAGCCGCCTCGGTGAGCAGCGCCTGGTGGAGCAGTGGAGCGAGCAGCTGGGCCGGGCCGGGCACCAGCCCCTACCCCCCCACCTGCGCGAGGAAGTACGCACGGCTATGTGGCAGCGCATTGCGGCGCGCACGGCTGACCCGGTGGCGCCCGCTGCCGTGGGGCGGCCGCTGTGGCCAGCGGCCAAGTGGCCAGGTCCCGCGTTGCGCTGGGCCGCCGCCGCCGTGCTGGCCCTGGGGGCTGGCACCTTGGGGTGGTGGCTGCCCCGGCCCCACCCGGCCGGGCCCACCGCGCAAGTGGCTCCGCAGTGGGTACGCCACACCAACCGGAGCGCCCATCCTGAGTTGCTGCGCCTGCCCGATGGCAGCCAGATTACGCTGTCGGCCCAAAGCAGCCTCAACTACCCGGCGGCCTTTGTGGGGCCGCGCCGCGAGGTATGCCTGCACGGCCAGGCATTTTTCAAGGTTGCTAAAAATCCCGCGCAGCCGTTTTTGGTGTATACTGATAAGCTGATAACTACCGTATTAGGCACCAGCTTTTTGGTAACAGCCTATGTCGGCCAGAAAAACAGCGTGGCCGTGCGCGAGGGCCGCGTGGCCGTGCAGCGCCGCCAGGGGGCCGAGCTGGCGGCCACCCCTACCCACCCGGCCGCGGCCGGCGTGCTGCTGCTGCCCAACCAGCAGGTTACGTGCTCGGCTTCGACGCAGCAGCTGGCCAAAAACCTGGTGTCGGCGCCGACCCTGCTTACCACCGAGCCGCTCGACTTTCGCAACCGGCCGGTGGCCGAGGTACTCACGGCCCTGGAACACGCCTACGGCGTCACTATCGTGTACGACCCAGCCCAGCTGCGCGACTGCACCATTACGATAAGCTTCGGGGACGAGACGCTGTTTGAGCAGCTCAACACGCTTTGCAAAGCCCTGGATGCCAGCTATAAGCCGGCTAACAACGCCCAGATACTGTTCGAAAGCCACGGCTGCAAAGCCAGCTAGCGCTACCACTTTTCCTGCCTGGGCGCGCAATCGGCCGCCGGGCGCCCCCCCTGCCACGCTTACGCTACGCGTGCTAGACCCGCCTCTCTTTTAATTCCCACCCCAAACGATTCCGGCGTATGAAAAACAGCCTACTACCCCAGCGAAGCTACTGGCGCCCCACCGGTGTGCTCGCGCTGCACCTTTGCCTGGCCTACCCCCTCAGCGGGCTGGCGGCAGGGCACGCTTCGGTCAAGACACAGATTGTGTTGGACCAGAAAATAACTCTTCGCGCTGAATACCAGACTATTGAGTCGGTACTCAACCAGCTGGAGCAGCAGCTGCACGTGCGGTTCGTGTATAGCCCCATCCTCATTGGGGCCAACCGCCGGGTGACGCTGAAAGTGGCCGACAAGCCCCTGACGCAAGTGCTCGACGAGCTGCTGGCGCCGCGCAAAATTCAGTACGAGGTGCACAAAAACCGCATCGTGCTCAGCCAGACTAAAGTGGCGGCTAACGTGCCGGTGTCGGGCCGCGTGACGCAGAGCAACGGTGAGCCCCTACCCGGCGTCACGGTCGTGGTGAAGGGCAGCACCCAGGGCGCCAGCACCGATGCCCAGGGTAATTTCAGCCTGGAAGTGCCCGATGGCAGCGTACTGGTATTCAGCAGCGTAGGCTACGGCCGCAAGGAAGTGACCGTGAGCGGGGCCAACGCGAACCTCAGCGTATCGCTGACGGAGGATGCCCAGGCGCTGGGCGAGATTGTGGTGGTGGGCTACGGCACCCAGGAGCGCCAGAACGTGACGGGCGCCGTGGCCTCCATTTCGGGCCGGGCCATTGCCTCGCAGCCAGTGGCCGACCCGGCGCAGGCCATTCAGGGCCGGGCGGCGGGCGTGCAGGTGGTGTCCAACTCGGGCCAGCCGGGCGGCGGCGGCACCACGGTGAGCATCCGGGGCGTGACCTCGGCCGGCAACAACGCGCCGCTGTACGTGGTCGATGGCTTTCCGCTGCCCTCCACTACGGATGGCACCGAGCTGAGCAGCATCAGCCCCAACGACATCGAAAGCATTGACGTGCTGAAGGATGCGGCCTCAACGGCCATCTACGGCCTGCGCGCCGCCAACGGGGTAGTGATTATCACCACCAAGCGCGGCAAGGCAGGCATCGCGACCGTCAACTTCGACGCCTACGCCGGCCAGCAGCGGGTGTGGCGCCAGATTCCGCTGCTCAATGCCCAGCAGTTTGCGACCCTCAACAACGAGGCGCGCACGGCGGGCGGCCTCACGCCCATCGCCAAGTACGCCAACCCATCGGCGCTCGGCACGGGCACCGACTGGCTGGGGGCTATTTTCCGCCCGGCCAAGATTCAGAGCTACAACCTCTCGACGACGGGGGGGAGCGAAAAGGCGCACTACGCGGTGAGCGCCGGCTATTTCCAGCAGGATGGCACCATCATTAACTCTGACTTTCAGCGCTTCACGCTACGGGCCAACGGCGACGTGGCCCTGAGCAAGAACTTCCGCATTGGCAACACGCTGGCAGTGACCCACCAGGAGGACCACCAGAACAGCAACAACAACAACGAGTTCAGCGGCGTGATTCAGCTGGCTTTGCAGGCCCCGCCCACGGCGCCGGTATACAACCCCGACGGCAGCTTCTACGAGTTTAGCTCGGCCGATAACTACGGCGAGGAAAACCCGGTGACGTCGGCGCTGCGGCCCATCAACAAGCACAGCCGCAACCGGGTGACGGCCACCTTCTTTGCCGAGCTGGAGCCGCTCAAGGGCCTGCGTTTCCGCACCAACGTGGGTACCGACCTGCTGTTTGACCAGGCGGATAACTTCTCGCCCTCCATCGCGGGCTCGTCGAAATACCCGGTGTCGCAGGCGGGCCTTACCAGCAGCTCGAACTACAACCCGAGCTACCTGATTGAGAACACGCTGACATACAGCCACGTCTTTGCCGAAAAGCACAACCTGACGGTGCTGGTGGGCCAGTCGGCCCAGCAGTTCAACTTCAGCTACCTGGGCGCCAGCCGCACGGGCTACACCCGCAACGACCTGCAGGTCATTAACCAGGGCCCGATTAATGCCCAGATTAACAACAACGGCGACAACGGCACCAGCCGCTTGCTCAGCTACTTTGCCCGCGTCAACTACGAGTTTGCCGGCAAGTACCTGTTCTCGGCCATCGGGCGCTTCGACGGCTCGTCGGCTTTCGAGCAAGCCAATGCCATCGGCTTCTTCCCCGGTGCCTCGGTGGGCTGGCGCATTTCGGAGGAGCCCTTCCTCAAGGACAACACGACCATCAGCAACCTGAAGCTGCGCGCGGGCTACGGCAAGGTGGGTAATCCGCTGAACGCCGGCACTTTCCAGTACCTGGCCACCATCAACTCGAACAACTTTAACACCAACGGCGTGCCCGGCACCTCGTACGTGTTTGGCAGCGGCGCCCAAAACGTGAACACCGGCGCGGCCCCTACCCGCCTGCAGAGCAACAACCTGAAGTGGGAGAATAACTCGCAGACCAGCGTGGGCCTGGACGTGGGCTTGTTCCACGACCGGATTGTGGCCGCCCTGGACCTGTACACCCGCACCTCGCCCAACCTGATTGCCTCGGTGCCGGTATCGGCGGTGTCGGGCACGGTGGAGAACGTGAACATCAACGCGGCTTCGTCGCTGAACCGGGGGGTAGACCTGTCCGTTACGACCCAGAACTTCGTGAGCAGCGGTAGCGGCTTCACCTGGTCCACTACCCTCAACTTCTCGCTCTACCGCAACAAGCTGGAGTCGCTGGGCTCGGGCAGCCCCTATTTTGGGCAGAACACGCGCGGCGGCGGCAACCTGGTGCGCTACGCCGAGGGCATTCCGTTCGGCTCGTTCTACGGCTACGTAGCCGACGGCCTCATCCAGACCCCGGACCAGCTGGCGGCGCTGAACGCGAAATCGCCCACGGGCTTTTACCAAACCTCGGGCACGGGGGCCGGCGACATTAAGTACGCGGACCTCAACGGCGACGGCGTGATTGATGCCAAGGACCAGACCTACATCGGCAACCCCAACCCGAAATACACCTACGGCCTGAACAACAACTTCACATTCAAGAACTTCGACCTGGTGGTGTTCATTCAGGGCTCGCAGGGCAACCAGGTGTATAACCTGAACCGCTACTACACCGAGGGCGGCCTCTACGGCGCTTCCAACGCCAGCACCCTGACCCTGGACCGCTGGACGGGGCCCAACACGAGCAACTTCGTGCCCCGCGCCGTGGCCGGCGACCCCAACCAGAACCTGCGCATTTCGAGCCACTACGTGGAAGACGGCTCCTACCTGCGCATCAAGCTGCTGACGCTGGGCTACACCCTGCCCAAGGACCTGTTTACCAAGCTGCCGGCCGTGCAGCGGGTGCGCCTCTACGTGAGCGCCCAGAACCTGCTGACCCTGACCGGCTACAAGGGCTTCGACCCCGAGCTGGGCAACCAGGGCGGTAGCTTCGGCGTGGACCGCGGCATCTACCCGCAGGCCCGCGTACTGCTGGGCGGCGTCAACATCGGCTTCTAGGCCCGGTCCCTACCCCCTCATTTCTCGCTGACCTTTAGAATTCCCTCCTATATGACAACTACTAACTACCTCGGCCTGGCCGGGCTGGTGCTGACTGGGCTCTTGGCGGGCTGCACCAAAGACTACCTCAACCTGAAGCCGACGGACACCGTCACGACCCAGAATTTTTACCAGACGCAGACGGACGCCATCCAGGCGACCACGGCGGCCTACTCGCAGCTGCAACAGAACGGGATGTTTAACTACTCGCTCTGGGCAATTGGCGACGTGATGTCGGATAACTCCTTTTTGGGTGGGGGCGGCGCGGCCGACGGCATCGAGTTTCAGCAGCTCGACAACTTCACCATTCCGGCCACCAACCCGCTCACTACCAACCACTGGCAGCGCGCCTACCTGGGCATTGGCGAGTGCAACCAGGTGCTGCTGCACGTGCCCGACATCACGATGGATGCCACGCTGAAAAACCGCTGCCTCGGGGAAGCCGAGTTTTTGCGGGCGCTCTATTACTTCTACCTGGTGCGGGGCTTTGGCGACGTGCCGCTGGTGACCACGCCCGCCACCAGCGCGGCGGCTGCGGCGGCCCTCACGCGCACCCCGGCGGCCCAGGTGTATGCCCAGATTATCAAGGATTTGCAGGACGCCATCACCAAGCTGCCCGCCTCGTACTCGGGCGACGACCTGGGCCGGGCCACCAAGTGGGCCGCCACGGGCCTGCTGGCCAAGGTGTACCTCACGCAGGGCGACATGCCCAACGCCGCCATTCAGGCCCGCGCTGTTATTTCGGGCTCGGGCAAGGTGCTGTGGCCCAACTTTGCCGATAACTTTAAGGTGGAGAACGAGAACGGCCAGGAGTCGCTGTTTGAGGTGCAGTTTAAGAGCGGCCTCACCAACTACACCACCGACGGGCCGGGCAGCTGCATGAACGAGTTTTGGGGCGCCCGCTTCTTTGGCAGCCCCTACGTGGTGGCCTCGGGCGGCTACGGCTTCAACGTGCCGGAGAAGGACCTGGTAGCGGGCTATTCCGCCACGGACACCCGGCGGGCCGCCACCCTGTTTGCCCCCGGCGATGCGTATCCCGACGGGCAGATTCAGCCGGCTACCCTGGTGGGCAACCCCAACGGCTACAGCATCCGCAAGCAGTACGTGGGCCGCACCAACGTCAACAACTGGGACTCGCCGCTCAACTTCCCGGTGCTGCGCCTCTCGGAAATGTACCTGATTCTGGCCGAGGCCGTGGGCCCCACCGGCGAGGGCCTCAGCGCTATCAATACGGTGCGCGCCCGCGCGGGCGCGGCCGCCCTCACGGCGGGCAGCACCGCCAACTTCAAGGCGGCCGTGATTCAGGAGCGCCGCCTGGAGTTTGCCTTTGAAGACGACCGCTGGTACGACCTCAAGCGCACCGGCACGCTGGTGGCTACCCTCAAAGCGCAGGGCAAGGCCGTGCAGGATTTCAACAACCTGCTGCCGATTCCGCAGGCTGAAATCAACGTGAACCCCAACCTGACGCAAAACCCCGGCTACTAACCGCGCCGCCTAGTGCTCCTTGCCACCGAACGTCATGCTCACCCTCGGGAAGCATGACGTTCGCTTTTCGGGCCCCTACTTTTAAGCTGCTGGCCGGGCGGCCCTACCCCCCTACCCCGCGCCCAACGCTGCTCCTTCCCTTCTTCTTCCTTATGAACAGAACAACTGCTACTTCGACGGCCCGGTGGGCCGTGGCCGCGCTCGGCCTGCTCGGCGCTACCGCCTGCTCGCAAGCGGGCAAAACGGACGCCGGCCAGGCTGGCTCCGCCCTACCCCAGCTCGGCAAGGCCAGCCTGCAAGACGTGCTGGCCGCCCTCACCACCGAGGAGAAGGTGAAGCTGGTGGTGGGCATGGGCTTTTACCCGTCGGGCTTCCCCGAAGGCATGCTGCCGCCCGGCGACCCCGGCGACCGCGAGGTGCCCGAAAAAGTGCCCGGCGCGGCCGGCCGCACCCACGCCATTGCGCGGCTGGGCATCCCGTCGCTCACGCTTTCGGACGGTCCGGCGGGCGTGCGCATCGACCCCATCCGGGGCAAGGACAGCACCAAGACGTTCTACGCCACGGCGTTTCCGGTGGCCACGCTGCTGGCCAGCAGCTGGGACACCACGCTGGTGCGGCAGGTGGGGGTAGCGTTTGGCAGCGAGGTGCGCGACTTCGGTATCGACGTGCTGCTGGCGCCGGGTATGAACATTCACCGCAACCCGCTGGGCGGGCGCAACTTCGAGTATTACTCCGAAGACCCGCTTATTGCCGGCAGCATGGCCGCCGCGCTGGTGGGCGGCATCCAGAGCAACGGCGTGGGCACCAGCATCAAGCACTTCGCGGTGAACAACCAGGAGTTCAACCGCATGCAGCTCAACTCGCACGTGAGCGAGCGGGCGCTGCGCGAGATTTACCTGAAAGGCTTCAAAATTGCCGTGCAGCGCGCCCAGCCCTGGACGGTGATGTCGTCTTATAACAAGGTGAACGGCACCTACACCTCCGAAAGCCCCGACTTGCTGACCGACTTGCTACGCAAGGAATGGGGTTTTAAAGGGCTGGTAATGACCGACTGGTACGGCGGCCACGACGCCGTGGCCCAACTCAAGGCCGGCAACGACCTGCTGGAGCCCGGCACCCACGCCCAGACCGAAGCCATTTTGGCGGGCCTGAAAAGCGGCCAGCTTACCCCAGCCCAGCTCGACAGCAACGCCGTGCGGGTGCTGCGGCTGGTGCTGAAATCGCCCACCTTCAAGGGCGTGAAATACAGCAGCCAGCCCGCGCTGAAAGCCGACGCCGCCGTGGCCCGCCAGGCCGCCGCCGACGGCATGGTGCTGCTGCGCAACGAAGGCGCGGCCCTACCCCTGGCCGCCGGCCGCAAGGTGGCGCTGTTCGGCACGGCTTCCTACAACCTGATTGCGGGTGGCACGGGCAGCGGCGACGTGAACCGCGCCTACACCATCTCCATTACCCAGGGCCTGGGCGCGGCGGGCTACGCCGTGAATGCGCCCCTGAGCCAGGCGTACACGCAGTATTTGAAGACCGAGAAGGCTAAATTCCCCAAGGTCAAGAATATTCTGGCGCCGGCGCCGGTCATTCCCGAGATGGCGCCGCCGGCCGCGCTGGTGCAGCAGCAGGCGCAGGCCAGCGACGTGGCCGTGCTCACGCTGGGCCGCAGCGCCGGCGAAGGCGGCGACCGCAAAGTAGCCGGTGACTTTACCCTGACCGCCGCCGAGCAGGCGCTGCTCAAGCAAGTAGCCACCGCCTTCCACGCCAAGGACAAGAAAGTGGTGGTGGTGCTGAACGTGGGCGGCGTGACGGAGGTGGCCAGCTGGCGCGCCCAGGCCGACGCCATTTTACTGGCCTGGCAGCCGGGCCAGGAGGGCGGCTACGCGGTGGCCGATGTGCTGAGCGGCAAAGTGAACCCCTCGGGCAAGCTGGCCACTTCCTTCCCGGTGAGCTACGCCGACATTCCGTACGGGGCCGATTTTCCGGGTAAGCTGCTAGCCAGCGGGCCCAAGCCGACCAATGCGCTCATGGGCAAGCCGTCGGAAAATACCTATTCGGAGGGCATTTACGTGGGCTACCGCTACTACAATACGTTCAAGAAGCAGCCGGCCTACGAGTTTGGCTACGGCCTGAGCTACAGCACGTTTGGCTACGGGCCGCTCAAGCTGAGCGCGGCTTCGTTCAGCGGCCCGCTCACGGCCAGCCTCGCGGTGACGAACACCGGCAAGGTGGCCGGCAAGGAAGTGGTGCAGCTGTACCTGAGCGCGCCCGCCGGCCAGCTCGACAAGCCCGCCAGCGAGCTGAAAGCCTTCGCCAAAACCAAGCTGCTCGCCCCCGGCGAGTCGCAGACGCTGACCTTCACGCTGAAGCCCGCCGACCTGGCTTCGTTCAACACCGCCTCGTCGTCGTGGGTGGCCGATGCGGGCACCTACACGGTGCAGGCGGGCGCCTCCTCGCTCAACATCAAGCAGCGCGCCACCTTCCAGCTGCCCGCCGCGCTGGTGGTGGAGAAGAGCCGGCCGCTGCTGGCCCCGCAAGCGCCTATTAAGGAACTGAAAGTGGCCCGGCAATAACCTGCTGGCTGGTCTTTATTAGGCTAGTAGGCCGTCATGCTGAGTTTGCCGAAGCATCTCTACCGCGCCGTTCGGGTGTCGTTCGACAGAGATGCTTCGACAAGCTCGGCATGACGACCGGGCGAAACATTAGAACGACCTAACAAAATCTAAACAGCCTGACAAAACCCCAAAAACCGCTTTATGAAAAAAGTGCTTTCGCTGGCTTTGGCCGCCGCGCTGGGGGTAGGGCTGACCGGCGCCCAGGCGCAAACCCGCGCCGAGTGGGTCGCCACCACGGCTACGGCCGGCTGGGTGGCCCAGCCGGCGCCTAAGCTGACCGCCAGCGCTGGCCCGGCCGATGCCGAAATCCAGCTCACGCAGCCGCTCCAGACCATTACGGGCTTCGGGGCGTGCTTTAATGAGCTGGGGTGGACGTCGCTGAGCACCCTACCCCCCGCCGACCGGGCGAAGGTGATGCGCGAGCTATTTGCGCCAGGCGTGGGAGGTAACTTCACCATCTGCCGGATGCCGATTGGGGCGAATGACTTTTCGCGCGACTGGTACTCGTATGATGAGACGCCGGGCGACTTTGAGATGGCTCATTTCAGCATTGCCAATGACGAGCAGACGCTGATTCCGTTCATCAAGCAGGCCCAGCAGTTCAACCCCAAGCTGGCGCTGTGGGCCTCGCCCTGGAGCCCGCCCACCTGGATGAAGTACAACCACCACTACGCCGCCGCGGCCGTGCTACCCGAGTATCGCAAGGTGTTTCCGACGCTGGCCGAAAACGGCCTGCCGGTGGACCGCCAGGGCAAGGAGGGCCACAACCTGTTTATTCAGGAAGATAAGTACTTCACGGCCTACGCGTTGTACTTCGCCAAATTCATCGAAGCCTACCAAAAGCAGGGCATTACGGTGGGCATGGTGATGCCGCAGAACGAGTTTAACTCGGCGCAGGTGTTTCCGAGCTGCCCCTGGACGGCCGCCGGGTTGGCGCGCTTTGTGGGCTACCTGGGGCCGCAGATGCGGCAGCGCCAGACGCGCATTTTCTTCGGTACGATGGAGCGGGCCAACGAGGCGCTGGTGGACACGGTGCTGCGCGATGCGCGCAGCCAGCCCTTTATCGAGGGGGTAGGGTTTCAGTGGGCGGGCAAGGGCGCGATTGCGGGCATCCACCGGCGCTACCCGGCGCTCACGCTTTACCAAAGCGAGCAGGAATGCGGCGACGGCCAGAACGACTGGAAGTACTGCGAGTACACCTGGGGCCTGCTGAAACACTATATCGGCAGCGGCGCCAATGCGTATCTGTACTGGAACATCGCCCTCAAGCAGGGCGGCATCAGCCGCTGGGGCTGGAGCCAAAACTCGCTGGTGACGGTGGACGAGGACGCCCATACTTACCGCTATAACCATGATTATTACCTGCTTAAACACCTGAGCCACTACGTGCAGCCCGGCGCGCGGCGGCTGGCCACCACCGGCGCCTTCACCAACCTGCTGGCCTTCCAAAACCCCGATAAGAGCGTGGTGCTAGTGGCTCAGAACGACCACGACACCGACCAGGCCGTACGCTTCCGGGTGGGCGCCCGCACGGTGGCGCCGGTGCTGCGGGCGCATTCTTTTAACACACTGGTGCTGAAATAACTCGTTTTAGCATACTTGTAATAGAACGTCATGCTTATCTGACGTCCGCTTGTCGAAGCATGACAGACGATTTTTAACCCATTTTCTCAAAGGCTTTTTCCTCCAAAATCGCCCTACCCCCTTCTTTTCTCCCATCCCATGCCCTACCCCTTTTCCCGCTTCGCTACCGTGCTCGGCACCGCGCTGTGCTGCGCGGCCGGCCCGGCTTTGGCCCAGACCAAGCCCGCTAAAACCTCCAAGCCCGCCGCCAGCGCCAACCGCCAGGCGCTGCTCACCGTCAACGATGCCAAGGTGGAAGCCCTGCTCAAACAGCTGACGCTGGAGGAGAAAGTGCACATGATTCACGGTAACTCGGCGTTTGCGGCCGGCGGCGTGCCGCGCCTCAATATTCCTGAGATTATGACTTCGGACGGGCCGCATGGCGTGCGCCCCGAGCAGGGCCGCAACTGGAAGCCGCCCGTGGGCGCCAACGACGCCGGCACCGCCCTCCCCACCAACAATGCCCTGGCCTCGACTTGGAACCGCCAGCTGACCCACGCCTACGGCACGGTGCTGGGCTCGGAGGCCAACGCCCGCGGCAAGGACATCATCCTCGGGCCGGGCGTCAACATCATCCGGGCGCCGCTGAACGGGCGCAACTTTGAGTACTTCAGCGAGGACCCGTTTTTGGCCTCGCAAATGGTGGTGGGCTACATTCGGGGCGTGCAGGACCAGGGCGTGTCGGCCTGCGTGAAGCACTACGCGGCCAACAACCAGGAGACGCACCGCGACGACATCGACGTGAACATGAGCGAGCGGGCGCTGCGCGAAATCTACCTGCCGGCCTTCAAAGCCGCCGTGCAGCAGGGCGGCGTATACTCGCTGATGGGCTCGTACAACAAGTTTCGGGGCACCTACGCCACCGAAAACGCCTACCTGATGAACACCATCCTGAAGGGTGAGTGGGGCTTCAAAGGCCTAGTGATGAGCGACTGGGGCTCGGTGCACGACACCCAGGAGGCCCTGCGCAACGGCACCGACCTGGAGATGGGCACCGACCTGAGCCTGATGTACCGCAGCGTGGACCAGAGCCAGGCCACGGCCACCGCCAGCACCGCCGCTACCCCCGCCCGCAGCTACTACGACCAGTTTTTCCTGGCCGACCCGGCCCTGGCGGCCATTAAAAAAGACCCTACCCTCGTGCCGCTGCTTGATGACAAGGTGCGGCGCATTTTGCGCGTGATGTACGCCACCCACCAGCTCGGCGACACCAAGCGCCAGCCCGGCGCCTACAACACCAAGGAGCACCAGGCCACCGCCTTGCACGTAGCCGAGGAAGGCATGGTGCTGCTCAAAAACGAAGGCAACCTCCTACCCCTCCAAAAATCGGTGAAGACCGTGGCCGTGATTGGGGCCAATGCCGAGCGGGCCAACTCAATGGGCGGCGGCAGCGGCCAGGTGAAGGCCAAGTATGAGATTTCGCCCCTGCAGGGCATCAAGAACGAGCTGGGCAGCGGCGTGACCGTGACCTACGCGCCGGGCTACACCATTGCCCGCGGCCAGAAGGCCGACCCTGCCCTCATTGCCCAGGCCGTGGCCGCCGCCAAGGGGGCCGACGAGGTCATTTTCGTGGGCGGCTCCATCCACGGCTACGATTACAGCAAGTGGAGCGACAACGCCTACGACGCCGAGGGCACCGACAAGCCCGACATGAAGATGCCTTTTGGGCAGGATGAGCTGGTGCAAGCCGTGCTGGCCGCCAACCCCAATACGGTGGTGGTGCTGCTGGGCGGCGGCCCCATCGACGTGGCTGCCTGGGCCGGCCAGACCAAGGCCATTGTGGAGGCCTGGTACCCCGGCATGGAGGGCGGCAACGCGCTGGCCCACCTGCTCTACGGCGACGTGAACCCCTCGGGCAAGCTGCCCGTGACCTTCCCCGTGAAGCTGGAAGACGCCCCCGCCATGAAGCTGGGCGAGTACCCCAGCACCCCCGGCAACCCGCTGAAACAGACTTACAAGGACGACATCTGGGTGGGCTACCGCTACTACGACACCTACAAGGTGAAGCCGCAGTTTGCCTTCGGCCACGGCCTGAGCTACACCAGCTTTGAGTACGGCAAGCTGACCGTGACGCCCGGCCCGCAGAGTGCCACCGTGCATCTGACCGTGCGCAACACCGGCAAAGTGGCCGGCGCCGAGGTAGTGCAGCTCTACGTGCACGACGTGAAAGCCAGCGTGAAGCGCCCCGACCAGGAGCTCAAAGGCTTCGAGAAAGTGCTGCTGCAACCCGGCGAAACCAAGACCGTGACCCTGCAGCTGCCCGCCGAAGCCTTCCAGTACTACGACGAGGCCAAGAAGCAGTGGGTGCTGGAGCCCGGCCAGTTTGAAGTGCGCGTCGGCAGCGCCTCGGACGACATCCGGCAGACGGGAATGCTGACGTTGTAGAGTTTCGCCCTCCACGGACACCCCACCCCCCGGCCCCCTCCCCTTTGGGAGA
>CAZZWL010000088.1:0-23538 GCA_964657755.1 uncultured Rhodanobacter sp. | reverse complement strand
GCACATCGAGCCACAACAAAAACCCGCTGCTGCGCAGCACGGCCACATTATCGTGAAAGCAGGGCGTGCCGCCGCCCGTGGCCACCACCAGCGGCGGGCCGGGCTGGGCGGCCACCGCGCGCAGCGCCGCCGCCTCGCGCGCCCGAAAGCCCGCCTCGCCCTCGCTGACAAAGATTTCCGGAATCGACTGCCCCGCCTCGGCCACAATCACGGCATCGAGGTCCAGAAAGGCGCGGCCGTAGTGCGCCGCCAGCTGCCGGCCCAGCGTGGTTTTGCCCGAGCCCGGCAAGCCAATGAGGTAGAGGTGGTTCATCTTTTGAAGGATAAAAATCGTCTGTCATTGCGAGCGCAGCGCGGCAATCGCCTCAGCACGAGTCGTTCGGGTTTCGTGCTGGGGCGATTGCCGCGCTGCGCTCGCAATGACAAAAGGCCTAATTGATTCTAACGCGCGGGTCGAGCAGGGCATACAGCATATCGACGGCGATGTTGACCAGCACGAAGATGGCGGCTACGAAGAGGGTAGCGCCCATCACCACCGGAAAATCGAGGTTTTCGACCGCCCGCAAGGTGGTGGTGCCCAGGCCTTTCCAGTTGAAAATATATTCGATGAAAAACGCGCCCGCCATGAGCGAGGCCAGCCAGCCCGACACGGCCGTGACCACCGGGTTCAGGGCGTTGCGCAGGGCGTGGCGCCACACCGTGCGGCCGGGGCTCAGGCCCTTGGCCCGCGCCGTGCGGATATAGTCCTGGCTCAGCACGTCGAGCATGGAGGAGCGCGTGAGCTGCATGATGATGGCCAGCGGCCGCACGCCCAGCGCCACGGCCGGCAGCAGCAAATTGCGCAGCACCAGGTGGCGCTGGGCCGTGAAGGGGTCGGTTTCGTAGAGCTGGCCCGTCAGGCTCAGGCCCGTCCAGTGGCTCCAGTAAAAGCCGAAGCTGACGGCAATCAGAATGGCCGCCACGAACGACGGCACCGAAATACCCAGCACCGAAGTAGTCACCAGCGTGCGGTCGAGCCACGACTGCGGGCGCAGCGCGGCGGCCACGCCCAGCCCTACCCCCCCCCCGGCGGCCAACGCCATAGCGGCCAGCGCCAGCCACAGCGTGCCCGGAAACCGGTCGAGCAAGATGCTGAGCACATCCTGGTTGCTCTGAAACGAGCGCCGCAGATAGGGCCACTTCAGCACCAGGGCGCGCTGCGGGCCCAGCGGCAGCAGCCCTACCCCCCCGTAGCGGGCCCGACCGGCCGAGTCGCGCGGGTGCACGCCCAGCGGCGAGGCATCGTTGAGGTAGCCCAGCAGGCGGCTGGGCAGTGGCTGGTCGAGGCCCAGGTCGGCCCGAATGGCGGCCTTGGTGGCCACGTCCGAGCGCTGGCCGGCCAGCAGGGCGGCCGGGTCGCCGGGCAGCACATTAAACAGGAAAAAGACCGTGCAGGCCACGCCCACCAGCACGAGCAGGCCCTGGCCCAGGCGGCGCAAAAGGAAGAGGAGCATAGGGAGGTAGGGCAATAAGCGGCGCAAAGATGAGCGTGACTATGCTAGGCCGCGTGCGCTGGCGCCACAACTGGTTGGCAAGATGAGCAGAAAATTCAGTGCTGGTACTGATGCAGCGGTATGGTAATAGCCGGAAATTCGCGTTAGAGATTTCAATCATTTTTCCCACACTAACACCCCAGCCCATATTCGAAAACCTTCTAATAATGCTCATTCAGGTATTTCATCTGAATAGTAGTCCCGCTGTTATTTCTAAAGATGGGAGTCAGAGCAGCAATGTGGTATCTACCACCATTGAGCAACCTGCTAGTAACAGTGAGATAGACGGTGGTCATCCTAATCCCCCTTTTCCTCCTGGCGGTGGTGGTTAGACTCATGCTAAGTGCAGCGGTTTACAAGTGATAAACAGGTCCTGATTTATAAGTTGGGACTTGTTTTTTGGCCTTCCCTGAACACTCTTTTCTCCTTGCCTCCCCACGAGTATGAAACCACCCCCTTTCCCGCCCTACGAAAAGGCCCGAGTCGTTAGGCCCGCCATTATAGCCATCCGGTTTACGGGCCCGGATACGCCTGACTCGGCCTTCCGAAAGGCTGCGAACCTGTACCAGACTACCTTGGAAACCAAGCCGATAGTTGGGGAAGAAAAAGACTACCGCTACTATTCCTTCCAGGTCGGCCTGAATGCGGACCCTAAAAAAAGGGACATCGAACTGCGCTTAGAGCTGCGGGCAACCGACGACACCCCGCTGAAAAACCGCACGGTTGTCTACTGGGAAATCCGACCCGCTAAAAACGCTGAGGCGGTAAAGCAAATTAAGGAGGACTTGAGCAAGCTGGGCTACGACAAACAGCTAGACAACCCGACCTTGACAGCGGAAGACAAGTTTATCGTCGGCGATGATAGTGACTATCTCTTCGGGGGTGGCCCCAACGTAAGGTTTCCGCCGCACATTTTTAGAGAGGCAGAAAGTTTTTTCCCCATCGCCAGCCCGGTTGCCGGGCTGCTGATAGGGCTGGCGCTGGGGCCGCTTTTGTTAGGTGCGCTAGGGCTGCTACGCGGCTCGCGCCGGTAGGCAGCCGCCCCGGACAATCCTGCCCGATGATGACAGTCGCGTTGCTGGTTTCGGCCCTGCCAGTACCCGGCCGGGTGTCGGAGCCAGCCATTGCGCCTTGCGCTCCTATCTTATGAGATGCTGGCTTGCTCTGGCAGCGCTTAGCTGCTCGCTCTGCTTTCGTGCCCTTGCGGTCCCGCCGCGAGGGGTAGACAGCCTCTATGCGCTGTTGAAGATGGATGCGCGGCTCGATACCACGCGGGTGCAGCGGTATCAGATGCTATCAGATTTACTGGCGGATGATTTATCGCAGGTCATTGCTTTTTCGCAAAAAGCTTTGGTGCTGAGCCGGCGTCTGCACTACCCGAAAGGCGAGGGCAGCGCGCTCATCAGCCTGGGCACGGCGGCCCGGCGACAGGATAATTTCTCGCTGGCGCGGCGCTACGCACGGCAGGCATTGGCTGTATTTGCCCAGAGCCACGACCTCAGCGGCCAAGCCAGAGCCTATTTGCAATTGAGCCTAATTGATGAGATGACCGGCGTCAACCTGGTGGCGGCGCTGCAAACGGCCCTCAAGGGACTAACCTACGCTGACCGGGCCCACGACTACGAAACGCAGCTGTACTTGCAGTATACGCTGGGTGATATTTACATCAAGCTGGGTAATTATACGGACGCGCTGCTCACGCTCCAGGCCACGCTTGCGCACGGCCAAAAACTTAATAATTACCTCGTAGTGGGTGTAACGCTAACTCTGCTTGGCCGAACGCACCGGCTACTGAAGCACTGGCCCCAGGCCACCCGGTATTTTCAGCGTGCAGTCCGGCTACACCGCCAGATGGGCGACATCAGCAGTGCCACCAACGACGAGGTTAACCTGGCTGAGTTGTATGTGCAGCAGCAGAAATACGCGCAGGCTCTGGCGTACGGCCGGGCGGCCCGCGCTCTGGCGCTGGCCAACCACGATGCCTATAACCTACCAATGGCTGAGCTGGCCCTGGCCAGGGCGCAGCTCGGCGTCGGGCAGTTGGATAGCGCTCTGGTGCTGGCGCAGCACGGCTTCGTTCTTAGTCAGCGGGTGAACGACAAAACGGGCCTGGCCGATGCCAGCGACATCCTGGCCCAGACCTACGCCCGGCGCGGCGATTTTGCCCCCGCCTACCACTACCAAAGCCTGTGGGTGAGCTACCAGGACTCGTTGGCCGGCGTGGAGACGCAGCGCAAGACCAGCGCCCTGCGCTACGGCTACGAGCTGGATAGAAAGCAGGACCAGATAACGCTGCTCACGCAGGCGCGCCGGCTGCAGCGCCAGCAGCTGTGGAGCCTGCTGGCGGGCCTCGTGGGCACGGTGCTGGTGCTGGGGCTGCTGGTGCGCAACATCTATCTCAAGCAGCGCGCCAACCGGGTGCTGGGCGAGAAAAACGCCTACATTGCCCGCCAGCGCGACGACCTGGACCAGGCCCTGGTGCAGCTGCGCGCCACCCAAAGCCAGCTGGTGCAAACCGAAAAAATGGTGGCCCTGGCCGCCCTCACGGCCGGCGTGGCCCACGAGATTCAGAACCCGCTCAACTTCGTCAACAACTTCTCGGAGGTGGGCCTGGAGCTGGCCGCCGAGCTGGAAGCGGAAACGCGGAAGCCGACCCGCGACGCGGCCCTGGAAGCCGAGCTGCTGGCCGATATCAAGCAAAACCTGCTCATCATCAACCAGCACGGCACGCGGGCGGGCGACATCGTGAAGGGCATGCTGGAGCACGCCCACGCCGACAAAGGCCAGCGCCAGCCCCTGGACCTGAACAAGGCGGTGGAAGAATACCTGCGCCTGGCCTACCATAACGGGCAGCTCAAAAATCAGGATTTCGTCCTCACCCGCACCCTGGACCTGGACCCGCGCCTGGGCCTGCTGCCGCTGGTGCCCCAAGAGATTGGGCGGGTGCTGCTCAACCTGTTTGCCAACGCCGTGTATGCCGTGCGGCAAAAAGCGGCCCGGCTGGGCCCCGCCTACGTGCCCGAGGTGCGGGTAAGCACCGCGCGCCAGGGCGAGCAGGTGGTGCTGCGCGTGCGCGACAACGGCACGGGCATTCCGGCGGCCGTTATCAGCAAGATATTCGACCCGTTCTTCACCACCAAGCCGCCCGGCGAGGGCACCGGCCTGGGGCTGTGGTTTAGCTACGACATCATCACCAAAAGCTACGGCGGCACCCTCACCGTGGCCACGCAGGAGGGCGAGTACGCCGAGTTCACGCTCACGCTGCCCGCCGCGCCGGCCCTGCCGGGGACCGCAGTGGTGACGGTGGCGGGCCAGCTGGCAGCCGTGAGCCAGGACTAGGCGCTACTGCAACGCTTTCTCGACTTGGTAGAGCTGCGGAATGTCGTGGTAGTGGTACTTGGCCACCACGGTGCCGTTGTGCAGCACCAGCAGGCCGGGGTTCGAGCGGATGATGGACTTGAGCACCGTGGCATCAGCAAAATAGAAGGGGGTAGCGAGGTTCACGTCGTGCCGAAACGAGTCGAACTTGCCCGCCGCCGTGCTCGTGACGGTCAGCACGTCGATGTGCTTGCGCGAAGCGGCCGCCTCGGCAAAGAGCTTATTGAACTGCTCGAAGCGCTCACGGTCAGTCTTATTGGTGTTCTGCACGATGAGAATCAGCTTATTGCCGGTCAGCACCTGCTTGGTCACGTCGTTGCCCTCGGGGTCGGTGATGACAAAATCAGTGATGACGGGCTTCGACTTTTCGGGGTTGAGCACTGTCATGGACTGGTATTTCCAGGTCGAGTCAGTCGGGAACTCGTTGGCCGTCAGCGTCTGGCCGTTGCGCGTGAAGGTGTACTGATAGCGCGGCGGCTCGGCGGGCTTCATCAGGGCCGGAATGTTATTGCCCACTTTGTAGGGCAGAAAGTCGAAGTAAGGCAGGTGCCCCAGCGCCCGCACCCCGATGCCAATGACCAGGGCGCTGGCAAACGTCATGGCCATGAGCCCGCCCATGCCCCGCACGAAGGAGCGCCGCAGGTGCCGCTGCCCCCCAAACACTACCCCCCACAGGGCCAGCAGCACCAGGTTTTTGGCAAAGGAAGCCCAGTTCGAGAGCTTGATAAAGTCGCCGAAGCAGCCGCAGTCCGTCACCTTATTAAAGGTAGCCGAGTAGAAGGTGAGAAACGTAAAAAACACGAGCAGCGCCAGCAGCGCGTACAGCGTTTGGCGCAGGTACCAGCGCAGCAGCAGGGCCACGCCCAGTATCACTTCGAGCGAGCTCAGGGCCACGCTCAAAAAGCGGCTCGCGTCGTGCAGCGGGTCGAAGAGCCAGCTCAGGGCCGGCACGTCGGCGGCAAACACCTCGAAGTATTCTTCGAGCTTGTAGGCCGTGCCCACCGGGTCGTTGAGCTTGATGAGGCCCGAAAAAATGAACAGGATGCCCAGCAGCGCCCAGCACAGGCGGGTGACTTGGCGCATCGGTTGGGGCAGGTAAATCTTCATAAGGAGGCGGCAAAGGTCGGGGCGGCGGGGCCAGCGCTACTACGCAGCCGCGGCCGGCCCGGCGGCTTCTTCCCGCAAAATGAGGGCAAACACCGCATAGTTCAGCATATCGCGGTAGCCGCCCTCCACGCTTTCGCTCACCAGGGCCGCGCCGCCCAGGTTTTCGAGCTGCTTGATGCGGTGTAATTTCATGAGAATGAGGTCGGTAATGCTGCTCACGCGCATCTGGCGCCAGGCCTCGCCGTAGTCGTGGTTTTTGGCCAGCAGCAGCTCGCGGTTCACGGCGTTTTCGCGGTCGTAGGCGGCGGCCACCTGCTCGGTGGGCAGGTCGAGGGGCGCGCCGGGGGGTAGGCGCAGCTGCATGAGCGCGATGAGGCAGTAGTTGATGATGGCCACGAACTCCTCGTCCACGCCGTCGGCAATTTTCTGGGTGCCAACTTCCTGAATGGTCCGAATGCGGTTGGCCTTAATAAAAATCTGGTCTGTAACGGAAGGCAGGCGCAGGATGCGCCAGGCCGTGCCGTAGTCGTGGGTCTTGGCCAGAAACAGCGCGCGGCAGCGGCTCAGAATCAGGTCGTAGTGCGCGGGAGTTTGCAAAGAAATAACGAGTGAAAAAGTAAAAGGGCCGGCCGCGCTCAGCGCACCGCTGCGTAAACCTCTGCGCCCTCTGCGGGAAATGACGCTGGCGTTGTGCGGGAAATGATGCCCGCGCCGCCCACCCGAAAACCCCCGCAAGTTCGCCCGCAATGCCGGATATTTAACCCCCCATTCGCCCTACCCCCCGTGCCCACCCTCTCGCTTACCCATTCGCTCCGCAGCCCCCACGGCCGGCTGCTCGACCTGCGCCGGCCCCAGGTGATGGGCATTCTCAACGTCACGCCCGACTCGTTTTACCCCGGCTCGCGCCTCGGCCCCGCCGATGAGGCCGCGCTGCTGCGCCGCGCCGAGGCCATGCTGGCGGCCGGCGCCGCCGTCCTCGATGTGGGCGGCTACAGCTCGCGCCCCGGCGCCGATGATATTAGCCCCGACGAGGAAAAGAGCCGTCTGCTGCCCGCCCTGGCCGCGCTGCGCCGCGAGTTTCCGCGGGCATTTATCTCGGCCGACACCTTCCGGGCCAGCGTGGCCGCCGAGGCCGTGGCCACCGGCGCCGACCTCATCAACGATATTGGGGGCGGCACCCTGGATGCCGACATGCTGCCCACCGTGGCCCGCCTGCGGGTGCCCTACTGCCTCATGCACCTCAGGGGCACGCCCCAGACCATGCGCCGCCTGGCCCACTACGACGAAGACATTGTGCTCACGCTGCTGCGCTTCTTCCGCGACCAGCTGGCCGCCCTGCGCCAGGCCAATGGTGGGCAACCATTGCCCGACGTGCTGCTCGACCCCGGCTTCGGCTTCGCCAAAACGCCCGCCCACAACCACGAGCTGCTGCGCCGCCTGCCCGAGCTGGCCCCCCTGGGCTACGGCCTGCTGGTGGGCCTCTCGCGCAAGGCAATGGTGTATAAACCCCTCGGCCTGGGCCCCGAGGCGGCCCTCAACGGCACCACGGCCCTGCACGTGCTGGCCCTGCAGGGCGGGGCGCGGCTGCTGCGCGTGCACGACGTGGCCGAGGCCCGCCAGACGATAGAGCTGGTGCTTGGGGTGTAGTTATCGGGGCGGGGCTTAGGGGTAAAGAATCCGGTATGACGTTCTTTGTGAACGTAAGCCGCCGCAACCAACCCGGCACCGGCAGCTAGGTATCACGCACCAACAACCCTTGTCGCTTCCCTACCCCTTTTATTTCCTGCACCTCGGGCTGGCCGACGTGGCCGACGTGCTGCTCGTGACCTGGCTGCTGTACCAGGTCTACAAGCTGCTGCGCGGCTCGGTGGCGCTCAACGTGGCGCTCGGGCTGCTGAGCTTATACCTGCTCTACCTGGTGGTGAACGCGCTGGGGCTGGGGCTGCTGTCGGCCATTCTGGGGCAGTTTATGAGCGTGGGGGTGCTGGCCAGCATTATCCTGTTTCAGCAGGAAATTCGGCGGTTTTTGCTCAATGTGGGTAAGGTGGCGCTGGAGAGCGGCGGCCCGCTGGGCTGGTGGCGGCGGCCCAGCGGGCACTCCGCGGGCGCCCCCAGCATCGCGCCCTTCGTGGAGGCCGCCAAGAGCCTGGCGGGCAAGGAAACCGGCGCCCTCATCTGCTTCGCGCTCACCTCCGACCTCAGCTCCTACGCCGAGTCGGGCGACCGCCTCGACGCCGAGCCCAGCAAGCGCCTGCTGCTGGCCATCTTCAATAAAACGTCGCCCCTGCACGATGGCGCCGTGATAGTGGCCCAGGGCCGCCTCGTGGCCGCCCGCTGCATTCTGCCCGTGAGCCAAAACCCCGAGGTGCCCGCCGCGCTGGGCCTGCGCCACCGCGCCGCGCTGGGCCTCACCGAGGTCTCCGATGCCGTGGTGCTGGTGGTGAGCGAAGAAACCGGCCAGATGAGCCTGGTGCGCCACGGCGAAATTTACCGGGGCCTGGCCGCCCCCGAGCTCAAGGCCCGCCTGCAGGAATGGCTGCTGGCCGGCCCCGCCGCTAAGGCTAGTAGCTAGGCAGCCAGTAAGTTAGGGCTGGTGATGCGCCGCTCGGGGAGTAAAAAGTCGGGGCCCTGGTAGCTATCAGCGGGCAGCAGGTGCAGGTCCTCGGCGCCGCTGGTTTGCAGCTCCTGCGTCAGCTCGGGCAGCAGCCCGCACCAGTAGAGCGTTGAGCCCAGGCGCCGGGCGTAGGCAGTGGCGCGCAGCAGCGTTTGCTGGCCCAGGTGCGTGAGCCCTTGCAGCTGCTGGCAGTCGACCCAGGCCTGCAGGGGGCGGCTTTCCAGCATTTGCTGCACGGCTTGCAGCAGGTGCACGGCATCGGCGGGGGTAGCGCAGCTGCCGCGCACGCTCATGCCCACGTTGCGCTGGTAGCTGCCCAGGTGAATGGTCAGCGAACCCATCGGCAGAATCAAGAGGAGAAAAGCGTTGCTCATGGACCTTGGGCTAGGAACTGCGTCGCAAAGGTAAAACTAAGTTGGAATAAGTTGGGTGAACAAAATACTGATTTACAGTAAGTAATTCTACCTGTTTTAAGATGCTCCTTACTGAGGCTGCCCAAACGCTGCCGCGGCGATATAGTCCAGCTACGTGTTTTCCGCAGGTGGCCGGAAAAACGCGTAGAGGTGCTCCGTATTAGTTGGTAATTATGCTGTAAATAAGGGTTTTATAAAACGCTGGTTGCTGGTTGGCGGTTGCGGTGTCATTAGCGGTTGCTAAGTCATTACCCAGCCGTTTCTTCTATAGCTCCTTACCATGAAACACGCCCCTGCCGCTACTCCCCTCTCCGCAAACGTTACCGCTCCCCTGGGCATCAAAACCCGCCCCGCCGCCCGCATCGGCGACGGCAGCCGCACCAGCCGGCGCGGCTTTGCCAGCATGGACCCCGCCGAGCAGCGCCGCATTGCCAGCGAAGGCGGCAAAGCCTCGCACGCCAGCGGCCAAGGCCACAAATGGACGGCCGAAGAAGCGCGCGCCGCCGGCCGCAAGGGGGGCCTCACCAGCCGCCGGGGCCCCAGCCTGTCGGCCAGCCCCGCCAAAAAGGCTAAGTAGGCTAGTTGAGCAGGCCCTGGGTTACGGCCAGGCGAATGAGGGCGGCCGTGTTTTTGGTCTGCGTTTTTTCGAGAATATTCTGGCGGTGCGTCTCGATGGTACGCTTGCTGGTAAAGAGCTTTTCGGCAATCTCGTTGGTGGTGAAGCCTTCGGATAGCAGCTGAAGCACCTCCGTTTCGCGGCGCGAGAGCCGGCTGGCTTTGCTGGCCTCATTGGGCTCGTCGTCTTTGGCCAGCACCTTGCGCAGCATACTCAGGCCCAGCTCGCTGCACAAAAACTGCCGGCCCGCGATAACGGTCTGAATAGCCACCAGAATTTCTCCTTTTTCCGCGCTCTTGAGCACGTAGCCCGCCGCCCCCGCCTCGAAGAGCTGGCCAATGTAGCGCTCGTGGGCCAGCATACTCAGCACCAGGATGCGCACCTGGGGGTACTCGGCGCGTAGGCGCAGGGTAGTGGCCAGGCCATCGAGCACGGGCATGTTAGCGTCGAGCAGCACCACGTCGGTGGGGGTGGTGGGCAAGCGGTCCAGCAGCTCTTGGCCGTTGCTGGCCTCGCCCACCACCTCGATGCTGGGCTCGCCGGCCAGCATCGCCCGGATGCCATCGCGCACGATGGTGTGGTCGTCGACTAGAAAGATGCGGCTCATAGCGGAAAAGAGGAGGGGTAGGGCGGCTAACTTTCTGAATAATAGCGACAAAGTTAGCTTATCGCAGGCCGCCACCAGCCAACAAGATACTGGCTGCCGCGCCCGGTGTGGCCACGGCTACGCAATAAACTTGTAAATAAACCCCTACTTGAGTACGCCCAGCGCCTGTCCCACCGTCGTGAAGGCGGCAATCGCTTGGTCGAGCTGCGCGCGGGTGTGGGCGGCGCTCAGCTGCACCCGAATGCGGGCCTTGCCCTGCGGCACCACGGGGTAATAAAAACCCACCACGTAAATGCCCTCGTCGAGCATCCGGCCGGCAAACTCCTGGGCCAGCTTGGCGTCGTAGAGCATGACGGGTACGATGGGGTGCACGCCGGCCGGAATGTCGAAGCCGGCCGCTGTCATCTGCGCGCGGAAATAGGTCGTGTTTTCCTCCAACTGGTCGCGCAGCTGAGTGCTTTCGGTCAGCAATTCCAGCACGCGCAGCGAGGCGCCCACGATGGCCGGGGCCAGGGTGTTGGAGAACAGGTAAGGCCGCGAGCGCTGGCGCAGCAGCTCGATTATCTCCTTGCGGCCGCTGGTGAAGCCACCCATCGCGCCGCCCAGGGCCTTGCCCAAGGTACCGGTGATGATGTCTACGCGGCCCATCACGTCGCGGTATTCGTGGGTGCCGCGCCCGGTTTTGCCCAAAAAGCCCATCGAGTGGCACTCGTCAATCATCACCAGGGCCTGGTACTTGTCGGCCAGGTCGCAGATTTTATCTAATTGCGCGATAGTGCCATCCATCGAAAACGAGCCGTCGGTGACGATGATGCGGTGGCGCGTGCCCTTGGCCACGGCGTCCTGCAGCTGCTTTTCGAGGTCAGCCATGTCGTTGTGGGCGTAGCGGTAGCGCTGGGCCTTGCACAGGCGCACGCCGTCGATGATGCTGGCGTGGTTGAGCGCATCCGAAATAATGGCGTCCTGCTCATTGAAGAGTGGCTCGAACACGCCGCCGTTGGCGTCGAAAGCCGCCGCGTAGAGAATGGTATCCTCGGTGCCCAGAAATTCGGCCAGCTTGGCTTCCAGCGCCTTGTGAATATCCTGGGTGCCGCAGATGAAGCGCACCGACGACAGGCCGTAGCCGTGCGAGTCGATGGTGGCCTTGGCGGCCTTTATCACCTCGGGGTGCGAGCTGAGGCCCAGGTAGTTATTGGCGCAGAAGTTGAGTACGTCGCCGGCCTCCTGGGTATCTATTTCGGCGCCCTGCGGCGAGGTAATCACGCGCTCTTTTTTATAGAGGCCGGCATCTTTTATTTCTTGGAGCGTCTGCTGGAGGTCGGCTTGGAGGGTACCGTACATGGGGTGGGGGGTAGGGATAACGTTAAGACAAAGTTGAGAAATTTAATCCGTCGCCGGGCAGCCAGGCGCCAGTTTTGCGCACCGTTTGGCGTGGCACGTCCGGCATCAGCTCCTCGGGCCCGAGCATAGAATACATCAAACAAGTCAGCAGCAGTTCGGTGCCATCCCGCAAAACAAAAACCTGATACGAGTAGATGCCCCGGCTGCCGGAGTCATAGCGCGTGATGCGCACCACGTCGGCCAGGGCAAAGCTTACCAACACGTCCTCATTCCGGTATTCGGCCCGCTGCTCCTGGGTGTAAATGGTGAGCGTAGCGTGCTGGTCGTGGCGCCAGTAGGTGAGTTGCAGCCGTAAAAAAACAAAGCCCAGGCCCAGGCTAATGAACGTCAGCGCGAAAGCGCTCAGCCCGGCAAGCAAGCTGATGGTTGGCCTGGTAACTATCACGCCTACCAGCACCAGCAATCCCCCCAAAAAAACGAGTATGCTAATCAGATAAGGTGCCTCCCGCCAGAAATTTGCTTTGAATACCACCACGGGCTTGTCAAGCTTCTGGCTATCGCGGTACAAGGCATAGGGCAGCCCAATAATAAGTAGGCAGAGCACAAGCGCGAGTAGCAGAGTCATAGCCATATCCCAAAGCTACTGGCCCTTGCCGCGCGCGGCAAAAAACGCCTGCACGCCCGCCCGGCCGCTGGCCATTAGCTGTTCCTTCTGCCCGGCCGAGATGCGCCGCACCTTCGGCCCGAAGCCCAGCGTGTTGATGCTGATAGTGCGGGGCCAGTCGGCGGGCTGGGTGGGGTTGAGGTTTTCGAGCGCCACGGTGTAGAGCGCCCCGAGGTAGGACGAAAAATCGTGGATGTCGTACGGGGCCAGCTGCTGGCGGCCGGTCGCGAGGGTGTCGAGGGCAATTTGCTCGTCGCGGTCGAGGCGCAGGCCCAGGGTTTCGGGGTTGGCGGTGGTGCCGGGGGGTAGGCCGGCGGGCAGGTAGCGCGGCTGGTCAAAGAGGTGCAGCGGGTAGTTGGCCAGCAGGCCACCATCCACGAGCACCTGCACGGGCTGGCCGGGCCGGGGCTGGCCCCGGATAACGTGGTCGTCGGCATCGAGCAGCACGGCCCGGAAATACAGCGGAATGCTCATGCTGATGCGCACGGCGTCGGCCACGCGCATGGTGGGGTGGGTTTCGTAGCTGAATACCTGCGTGCACTGCCGCGTGAGGTTGGTGCCGGTGGTGTAGAGGTCGCGGTAGTGGCCGGGGCCGCCCCGGTAGGGCTGCGCCTGGGCCAGCGCGTGCAGCTCGCCCAGCGTGAGGTCGGGCCGCTGGGTTTTGCGGGCCACCAGCTCGCGGAGGTAGCGGCTGAACGCGTCGCCGCGGTACCAGCCGTACTGCTTCACCAGCCGGCGCGTGCCGCCAAAAAAGATGAACTGGCCGTCGTTGAGCCGCTGCACGGGGGTAGCGTTCACCACGGCCACAATCTCATCGGCCGAGTAGCCCACCGCCAGCAGCGCCGCCTGAATGGCGCCCGCCGAGGTGCCGCCCACCCGCTCGATGCCGGCCAGCACGCCCCGGCTTTCCAGCTCTTGCAAGGCCCCGCCGTAGGCAATGCCCCGGATGCCGCCGCCTTTCAGGATGAGGTTGCGGTAGGGCAGGGGGGTAGGGGCCTGGGCGCGGCTGGGCGGGGGGCTGCTGAGGAGAGTCAAGAAGGTGAGGATAAGGAGGAAGCGCGTCATCATTAGCCGCAAGATATCGCCGGGCCGCGGCCGCGGGGCCCGCGCCCCGTAAATCCCGCCCCTACCCCTGGCCGTATCTTTGCAGGCCGCTCTTCCTACCCCCTCCTCTCACCCCCGTTTTGCTCGTCATGACTACCTCGCCCCCCGATTCTGATACCTCCCGAACACCCGGCACCGTGCTCGTCATTGGCGCCTGCGGCCAGCTGGGGCTGGAGCTGACCGCCGCCCTGCGCCAGCGCTACGCCCCTGAGGCCGTGATTGCCGCCGACGTGCGCCCGCCCCGCAACCCCGATGCCCTGGCCGGCGGCCCCTTCGAGCTGCTCGACGTGCTCGATAAGCCCCGCCTCGAAGCCCTGGTGCAGCAGTACCGCCCGGTGCAGATATACCACCTCGCGGCGCTGCTCTCGGCCACCGCCGAAAAGGACCCGCTGTTTGCTTGGAAATTGAATATGGATGGCCTGCTCAACGTGCTGAACCTGGCCGTGCAGTACCAGGTGCCGCAGGTGTACTGGCCCTCGTCCATCGCCGTGTTTGGGCCCGACACCCCGCGCGAGCACACGCCCCAAACCACCATCATGAACCCCAACACGGTGTACGGCATCAGCAAGCTGGCCGGCGAGCAGTGGTGCGAGTGGTACCACCGCCACCACGGCCTCGACGTGCGCAGCCTGCGCTACCCCGGCCTCATTGGCTACAAGAGCCTGCCCGGCGGCGGCACCACCGACTACGCCGTGGACATCTACCACAAGGCCGTGGCCGGCGAGGATTTCGAGTGCTTCCTCAAACCCGATACCTACCTGCCCATGATGTATATGCCTGATGCGCTGAAAGCGACGCTCGACCTCATGCACGCCCCGGCCAGCAGCATCAAGGTGCGTACCAGCTACAACCTGGGCGCCATGAGCTTCTCGCCCCAGGAAATCACGGCCAGCATTCAGCAGGAAATGCCCGATTTTCACGTCACCTACCAGCCCGACGGCCGCCAAGCCATCGCCGACTCGTGGCCCGCCAGCATCGACGACACGGCCGCCCGCCGCGACTGGGGCTGGGCGCCCGAATATGATTTGGCCAAGATGACCCACGACATGCTGGCGCACCTGCGCGAGCCGGTAGAGGCTTAGTTATAAAGCGGCGGCCTGTAGCATAAATGGGATTGCTGCGACTTAAAGAGGCAGAATATAAAAGGGTAGGATAGTATGAATAAGGCATGAAAAATAGCTCCTACTTTTAGGGGCTATTTTTCATTTATTCTATGCTGCTACGCGTACTTTATTTCACGTTCTTTTGCCTGGGCTGCTCGGCCCGCCTGCTGGCCCAAACCTACGAGCCCGGCTACCTGGTCCGCAGCACCGGCGACACGCTGCGGGGCGAAATCGAGAACGACTTCTGGGAGCAGCCGCCCACCTTCATCCGCTACCGGCGCGCGGCCGACAGCCCCAGCGAGCTGCTGCCGGCGCGCCAGCTCCGGGCCTTTAGCCTGGTAGGGGGGCGCTACTTTCGCCACGAGGTGGTGCAGATAGACCACGCTGCCGAAACCCAGCTTGAGCGGCTGCACTACGGCAACTATACTACCCTGAAGGCCGATACGGTGCTGGCCGAGGTGCTGCTGGAAGGGCCCGTCGAGCTGCTGCGGGTGGCGCGGCCGGAAGCTATGCACTACCAGCTGCGCCGCCCCGGCCGCCCCCCGCTCGTGGTAAACGAGCGCAAGTACCTGGTTCAGAACGACGAGGGCGGCTGGCGGATAGTAGATGGCAACAACTACCGCAACCAAGTGGCGCTCTATTTTGGCGACTGCCCGGCCGCCAGCCGCGCGGCCGATACCGCTCCCTTCACCGCCGCGGGGCTGGCAGCCGTGGCCCAGGCCTATGCCACCGAGTGCTCGCCCGGCCGGCAGCCGGCCCGCAGCTGGCTGGCCCTGACGAAGCCCCGGCGGCGCGGGGCCTTTCAGGGCGGGGTGCTGGCCGGGGTGCGCAACAACCATATTGGCAGCCCGGCGCTGGCGCTGGCCGAGGCGCCCTGCGTGGGCTGCCAGGTGCTGCCCTTTGGCGGGCTCTATGCCGAGCTGTTGCAGCCCGGCCGCACCACGGCCATCTACGGTGAGCTGAGCGTCAGCTCCTTCCAGAATCAGACGAACTACAACGACTACCGGACTATACCGGTCACTAGCTTCACCTATCAGGGCGTGCTGGGTACGGCGCGCATCGCGGTGCGGTATTTTTGGCCCCTGCCCCACGACCGGCAGCTGCTGCTGGGCCTGGGCTATGAGTACAACCACGTGTGGAACCTGCGCACGACCGACCCGGCCGCCAACGGCTACCTCGACACTGAGCAGACCAACAGCTACTTTCCCTCGCCCCCGCTGCTGCCCAACCTCACGCTGGGCTGGCGGCAGCAGCGCCTCACCCTTACCCTCGATGGCCAGCTCTACCGCAGTGCCTCCAACTCCGATAATTTGTTTCTTAAGCTATTAGTAGGCAGTAACTACGCCCTGCGCCTGGGCCTGAGCTACCGCCTGAGCCGCAACCCCGACAGCGCTACCCCCCGCCCGCAGCGCTAGCTCGGGCGAGCGGGTCCCTACCCCCCTGGTGCGGGCTCAGCCACGGCAACCCGCGCTGCCCGCACCCGTGGCCCGCGCCCCAACGCCAGCACCACCAGCAGGCCGGCCGCGCCTTGCAGCAACACGGTGGGCGGCGCGCCCAGGTGCCGGGCCAGCCAGCCCACCAGCAGGCTGCCCAGCGGCTGCATGCCCTGGAAAGCCATCACGTAGTAGCTCAGCACCCGGCCGCGCAGGTGGTCGGGCACGTGGGTTTGCACGAAGGTGTTGGTGCCCGCGATGAACAGCATCATGCCCACCCCGCCCAGCCCGATAAATACCAGCCCTACCCCCAGCCGCGGGCTCAGGGCAAAGCCCAGCAGGCTGCCGCAAAACGCCAGCCCCGCCCAGCGGATGAGCCGGCGCTGACTGCCACCCGCCGGCCGCGAAGCCAGGTACAGCGCCCCCACCAGCGCGCCCGCCCCGGCCACGCTGTTGAGCAGCCCAAAGGTGCCCGCCGCGCCGTGAAACACGTCCTTGGCAAACACCGGCAGCAGCGTGCCGAAGGGCAGCGCGCAGAAGCTGAGGCCCGCCATCAGCAGGATTTGGCGGCGCAGCGCCGGGGCCTGGCGCAGGTAGGCCCAGCCCTCGCGCAGGCCCTCCCAGGCGCCGGGGCGATTGGCGCGGGGCGCGCGCGGCACGATGCGCATGAGCAGCAGCGAGCCAATGACGGCCCCGAAGCTCAGCGCATTCACCGCAAAGCACGGCCCCGCGCCCAGCACCGTGAGCAGCGCGCCCGCAATGGCCGGCCCCAGCAGCCGGGCCAGGTTCACCATCGTCGAGTTAAGGGCAATGGCGTTGGCGAGGTGGGTAGGGTCATCGACCAGCTCCACGAGCAGCGACTGCCGGGCCGGAATATCGAACGCGTTGATGGTGCCTAGCAGCAGGCTCAGGCCGGCCACCACCCAGGTGTTGTAGTAGCCGCTCAGCACCAGCCCGGCCAGCAGGCTGGCCTGCACCAGCGCGGCAATTTGGGTGATGAGCAGGATGCGGTAGCGGCTGTAGCGGTCGGCCACGGTGCCGCCGTAGGGCGCCAGCAGCAGCATCGGAATCTGGCCCGCGAACATCACTACCCCCAGCAGCAGGCTCGAATGCGTGGCCGAGTACACAAGCCAGCTCACGGCCAGCCGCTGCATCCAGGTGCCAATCAGCGACACCGACTGCCCGGCGTAATAGAGGCGAAAATTGCGGTGCTCCAGGGAGCGAAAGGCAGTTAGCAAGGAGGTAGGTAATGGGTAATAGGAAAGTCATTCCGAGCTTGCCGAGGAATTTCGCTCGCTTCGTTCGGGTGTCGTTCAACGATGCGAGCGAGATTCCTCGGCAAGCTCGGAATGACGTTCTTTTTGCTCACTGCTCACTATTAATTGCTCACTGCTATTTACCTCCCGCCCAGGCGCCGGGGCCAGCCCAGCAGGCGCGAGGTGAGCAGCGGTACCCCAAACGTGGCAATGGTGATAACGGTGAGGCCTACGTCGGCGGCCTCGCTGTCGAGGAAGTCGCTGACGGGGTGGCCGGGCGCGAAGTGCTCCAGCAGCGAGAGCACCAGCTTCAGGCCCAGAATGCCGATGACCACGAAGGCCGCCGTTTCGAGAAAGGGGTACTTACCCATCAGCCCCACGAAGGCCTGCGCCACCAGCCGCATGGCCAGAATGCCGATAAACACGCCTATGCAAATGAGAATCAGGTTATTGCTGAACGCCACCACCGCAAATACGTTGTCGATGGAGAAGGCCACGTCCATGAGCTCAATCACGGCCACGGTGGCCCAAAACGGGCCCAGCAGGCCCAGCGTGCGGCGGTAGAGCCAGCTCTTTTGCTTGTCGGGCGCGTCTTCTTCTGCGGGCTTGGAAGTGCGGAAGTAGTTGATGGTCAAGTATAGTAGATACAACCCGCCCAGCGGCTTCAAAAACCAGAAGCCCACCAGGTACGACGCAAACACCAGGCACAGCCCCCGAAACAGGTAGGCCCCGAAGATGCCGTAGCGCAGGGCCTGGGTGCGGCGCGCGCGGGGCAGGTCGCTCACTAGGGTGGCCAGCACAGCAGCATTATCCACGGAGAGCAGGCTCTCGATAATAATGAGGTTGCCGACCACCGCCAGCGAGGGCAGCGGATGGTCCAGAATATCTTGCAGTTGGGCGAACATAGGAGGCAGTGAGCGGGGGCAACGCATCAGGAGCCGGGCCGCACCAAATCTGTTGGGCGGCTGCTCCCGGCTCCTTGCGCATTGCTTTTCGCCTTGTAAACCCCAAAGCTGCGAGAAAATCCCGGCACTCGCCCTTGATTGTAAACCCTACCCCCCCCCCGACCGCTGGTTGGGCCCGCCTGGCTATCATGGTGCCGCACGCCGCCGGGCAGGCGCCATTGCCACGCTGCGCTAGACGCCGCAGGCGGGTCAGGTTATTTTTTGGGTGGTTTTAGGGCAAAAATTCGCGGTGGCCGTATGGAAGGCAGCGGTGGTCCGTGGCGCACTACGCGCCGGCCACGCCCCCTACCCCCGCAAAACGAGGGGCTGGCTCGTAGCCACGCCCGGCTGCTTCCTTATTCGCTATGATGCCCTACAAATTATCTGATATCCTGACGATTGTCAAAACGTCGGCCACCGAATTCACTACCAATAACTCGTTTCGCCACGCGGCGGCGCTGTCTTACTACACCATTTTTTCGCTGCCGCCGCTGCTGCTCATCGTCATCACGCTGGCCAGCTCGGTGTATGGCGGCGACGCCCTGACCGGGCAGATTTATGGCCAGCTCAAAGGCCTGGTGGGCGCCGACTCGGCCAAGTTTCTGCAGGATAGCATTGCGCAGTTTACCCTGCAAAATAAGACGGGCCTGGCCACGGCCATCGGTTTGGGCACGCTGGTGTTCGCGGCCACCACGTTTTTCGTCACGCTGCAAGAGAGCATCAACGACATCTGGAACCTGAAGGTCAAGACCGACGGCATTGGCGTTTGGGACTACGTGCGGCAGCGGCTGCTCTCGTTTGGCCTCATTCTGAGCGTGGCGCTACTGCTGCTTATTTCTTTTGTAGTCAGCGCATTGCTCGGTATTCTGACCGGCTATCTGCAGCGGCTGCTCCCCGAAATCGGCCTCATCGCCATCAAGCTGGTCGATTTTGTATTGTCGCTGGCCGTCACCACGCTGCTTTTTGGGCTCATATACCGGTTTTTACCCGACGCCATCATTCGCTGGCGCGACGTGGGCATTGGGGCCTTCATCACGGCCTCGCTCTTTATTCTGGGTAAGTACTTGATTTCTTTTTATATAGCGAAAGCAAATCCGGGTTCGGCCTTTGGGGCGGCCGGCTCGGCCATTGTGCTGCTGGTCTGGATTAACTACTCGTCGCTCATCATCTTTTTCGGGGCCGAGTTTACCCAGGAGTTTGCCGACGCCTTTGGGCAGCGCATCCAGCCCAAGGCCCACGCCGTGCGCGTTGAGCTACGCGAGGTGCCGCCCGGCGAGTCAGAAAACGAGAAGGCCAGTGGCCGCCCGCCGAGCACCGGCAGCTGGCGGGGGTAGCAAAAAACGGACGCGCAAAAGTCAGTTTTTTACGCCGGCTAACGGGCTGAAATATGCACTTAACCAATTCTTCATCAATAGTTTAGCAAGCAACGTTTGGTGGAATATTCAGCGCGAAAACGCCCAAATTAACGTCTGTTAATCAAGTAATTAGGGTTGCAACTACTTGGTGCAGCGGGTGCATCTTTGTGGCAGCAGCAAGTCACTTCTCCTGCTGCCCTCGCGCATGCGTTTACCCCTCCTACAGTTGGGATTATTGAGCCTGCTGGCCGGGCCGGCGCTGGCTCAGCGGCCGGCGCTGCCCGGTGCTCCGCAGCCAAGCCAGCCCATTGTGCCGCCTCCCGCCGAAAATCAGTCGGTGCCAGCCATGCGCACTACCGCCCTACCGCCGGCCGAAGTCATTGGCTATCCCGAAGTTATCGGGCAGGTATACAGCGTAGAAACTATCGGCGGCACGCAGTTTAGCGGCACGCTCCGCGCCACCACCGACCAAACGCTGACCTTCGAAACCAGGGAGCTGGGCCTGGTGACGGTGCAGCGGGCCAACCTGCGCCAGCTCATGTCGCAGACGCCCGAGCAGGCCCGGCGCGGCTTCGAC
Organism: uncultured Rhodanobacter sp.; assembly: GCA_964657755.1. Lineage (GTDB taxonomy): Bacteria > Bacteroidota > Bacteroidia > Cytophagales > Hymenobacteraceae > Hymenobacter. The sequence goes on along the minus strand of CAZZWL010000088.1, from coordinate 3,494 downwards.
TACGTGGGCAACGGCACGCGCATGTTCCTCGCCCCCACGGCCCGCAACCTCTACCAGGGCGAAGGCTACGTGCAGGCTATCAACGTGTTTCTGCTGGGTATCAACTACGGCCTGACCGACAACGTTTCGGTGGGCCTGCTGGTGCCCGTGGTGCCGTTTTTTGGCATTCCCGCCCTGGCCATCACGCCCAAGCTGAGCGTGCCCGTGAGCGACAAGCTCCACCTGGGGGTAGGGGTGCTCTACGGCTTTGCCACGGGCGTGGGTGGGGGTAGCGGCAGCGCTGGCGTGGGCTACGGCCTGGCCACCTACGGCTCGGCCGATACCAACGTGACCTTTGGCCTGGGCTACGGCTTTAGCAGTGGGGGCGTGGGTAGCTCGCCGGTGGGCGTTATCGGGGCCAACGTCCGGCTATCGCGCCTGTTTTCGCTGGTCAACGAGACGTACATCGCCAACTTCGATAGCAACGGGGGCATTGCCGGGCTGGTGGGCTTTCGCTACGCCTCGCCGCGCTTCAATGCCAGCCTGGGGGCGCTGTACTACAACGCGAGCAACAACAGTGGCGTGTACCCGGCGTACCTGGACGTGGCGTATCGCTTTGGCAAAACCAAGCTGCGGTAGGGTAGCCCTAGCTTAGCAGCATGAAGCAACTTATCTTGTTTGGTGGCTTGTGGCTACTCGCTGGTAGCCAATGCGTTTGGGCCGCGCCGCCAGCCCCGGCCGATACCATAGCCGGCCAAACCCAGCTGGCCCGCCGCCTGGCCGCCGAGGCTTGCCAGCAGCTAGCCACCGGGCCCAGCCCAGCGGCCACCGCGCTAAGTCCAGTGCAGGCGCAAGAAGTCTTCGAGCAAGCACTCTCCCAAACCATCGAAAAGCGGGTGGCCGCCATCCGGCAAGTAGCCACCCAAGCTAAGGTAGCAGGAGCCTACGAGCAGCTGCGCGCCTACCTGCCTACTGCCGTGGCCGTGCAGCTTATCAGGGCCTGCCCCGCGGCCACGCAGCTCTACAACCGGTTTAGCCAGACGGCCGCCGGCGAGGACAAGTTTATCAAGGCGTGGGGCAACGAGCTGTGCCAGCGGCTGGCCGCCTTGCAAACCGCCGGGGCTTTCAAAGGCAAGTCATCGGCCGAGCGCGTCGAGCTTTTTCACCAGGAATTCAACGCCTCCCTCACCCGGCGCGGCCCACAGATTATGCAGCTATACGGGCCGGCTGGCAATAGCCAAGCGGTAGTGGGGCGGCTAGCGGGCCGCGTCACGGAATACATGCAGCAGCAATGCCTGCCAATGCTGATGTTGTTGAAAGACAGTAAATAAAAATGCCAAAAGCCCCGCCGCCAGTGTGGCAGTGGGGCTTTGCGCTGAAAGAGGGGGGTAGGGATTACGCCGCCTCCGCCTTTTCCTTGTTGGCCAACTGCCCACAAGCGGCGTCGATATCCTTGCCCCGGCTGCGGCGGATGTTGGTTTGCACGCCGCGGTCGGCCAGGTACTTATGAAAGGCCGTGATTTTGTCGGCCTCCGCGTTTTGGTAAGCGGCGTTCTCGATGGGGTTATACTCGATGAGGTTAATCTTGCAGGGCAGCCACTTGCTGATGACGTAGAGCTCGGCCGCATCTTGTAAGGTATCGTTAAAGCCATCGAACACAATGTATTCGTAGGTCACTTTGCGGCCCGTTTTCTCGTGGTAGTATTGCAGCGCCTCTTTGAGGGCCGCCAGCGAGTTGGCCTCGTTGATGGGCATAATCTCGTTGCGCTTCACGTCGTTGGGCGCGTGCAGGCTCAGGGCGAGGTTGGCCTTGATGTCATCGTCGGCCAGCTTCTTTATCATCTTGGCGATGCCGGCCGTGCTGATGGTGATGCGGCGCGGAGCCATATTCAGCCCGTCGGGCGCGGTGATGCGGCGCACGCTTTCCACCACGTTGGCGTAGTTGAGCAGCGGCTCGCCCATGCCCATGTACACGATGTTGGTGAGCGGCGTGCCGTACTGCGCCTCGCACTGCTCCCGGATGCGCACCACCTGGTCGTATATCTCGGCCGCGTCGAGGTTGCGCTTGCGGTCCATGTAGCCCGTAGCGCAAAACTTGCACGTGAGCGAGCAGCCCACCTGGCTGCTGATGCAGGCCGTCATGCGCGTGTCGTGCGGAATGAGCACGCCCTCCACGATGTTGCCGTCGTGCAGCCGAAAGGCCGACTTGATGGTGCCGTCGTTGCTGAGCTGCTGGTTTTGCACGGCCACGCCGTTTATCACGAAGTGGGCGGCCAGCAACTCGCGGGTAGCCAGCGAGATGTTGTTCATTTCCTCAAACGAGCCGGCCGTGTTTTTCCACAGCCACTCCGTCACCTGCTTGGCGCGGAAGGGCTTTTCACCATTCGCCACCATAAACGCCTTGAGGTCGTCGGGCGAGGTTTTGCGGATGTCGCGTTTAGCGGGGGCGAGTTCGAGTTCCAGTAACATAGCGCAAAAATACAACGGGTCAGGGCTTTGGGTTCCCTCGGGGGGGTAGGGAAGCCGACTTTATTCGCTGGGTCTTAACTGGTAAGCTGAATTTTACGGGTACCGTGTACCCGCAGGCCACGGGTTTGCCGAGCTGCCTACCAGGCTTAAAGTGGGGCAATTGCCGCACGGCCTGCACGGCGGCGCTGTCGCAATCGGGCCGAAACCCCTTGATGAGGCGAATGTCTTTCACGGTGCCGGTGATTGTAATCGTGAAGCTAACAAACACCCTACCCTCCGCATATACCCGCTTGGCGGCGAGTGGGTACAGGAGGCGCTGTTGCACAGCCGCTACAATAGCGGCACCTCCTCCTCCGGTTACTAACTCTGGCATTTGCTCGATATACAACACGCACAAAGTAGAGGTTGAATCAGTCTGAGCTTCAGCAAAATTTTGACATCCAATGAGGATGCTAAATAGAAGCAGCCATTTAATGGAGATTTTCATACGGGTACTGATTCACTGTTTCTTATCAGATGCCGGTTTTTCTAAAAATGCATAAAGCTTGATTTATTGACGGTTATCATAGCCTCGACGGCAACAAATAAAATTTCGGCAAAAACGGCTTCACTCAGCCAATACTCATTTTTCGCCGCCTACCTTCGCCGTCATAAACTTTAGGGGTGCTTTGCGCGAGCAAGGCTGAGACGATACCCTCCGAACCTGAACCAGGTAATGCTGGCGAAGGGAAAAGTACTGGTCCGCTTTGGCGGCTGCCTTGCGGGGCACGCCGTGGCCGGCGCCGCCTATTGTTTAGGACTTTCCATTGCCCCAACTAACGCTAGTTGCATGGTTTGCTACGTAAACAATTCGGCCCACGAAGCCACTGATAATCAGCCGCTCGCCGACTTGCTAACCGCGCTGGGCCAGAGTCAGACGCGCGGCCTCGCCGTGGCCGTCAACGACGTGGTGGTGCCTCGTGCCGAGTGGCCCCGCCACGCCGTGCAGCCCCACGACCGCATCCTGCTCATCCGGGCCACCCAAGGGGGGTAGGGGCGGGGCTTGC
>CAZZWL010000087.1:0-24367 GCA_964657755.1 uncultured Rhodanobacter sp. | reverse complement strand
CAGCCAGCAGTAAGCGCCGCTGGAGCAATTGATGGATGCGGGAATCGAGCGTGTTAGGATTGAGACCAGGGTTGGTGTGGTGGTAGAAGGATAACACCTCAGCGCGAGTAAATTCGGGGCGGTCAGCAAACGCCGCTTGGAACGCGGGCCAATCAAGGCTAGCAGAGGCAGGTTGGGCAATAACTGACATAATGCAAAGAAACGCCACTTATTCAAAAAAGTGGCGTTTCTTTGGAATAAAAACTACTACATTTGGTATAAGAAAAAATAAGCGGGCTACGTGGCTGGGATAATTTACAAGTAGCTTCGTGCTTTAGCCTGTGCCAAGAATTGTAGTGCGTTGCTGTGTCTGAACTTATAATAGAACTTTCTCCTAAAATACCTATCTGCGAGCCAGCAGAGGGCTTGTGGGCGGTGCTACAGAGCGCGCCCCGCCCAGCTCAATTGGCTGAGTACTTGCCCAATTGGCTAGCAGAATTGTCAACGTTTGTATCCCTGCAAAGAGATGAACTGCGGCTAAGAGTGTTAGGTAACGTGCTGCTGGACCTAACCGGACAAGGATGGTTGTTTGTAGGCACGGGCGAACTGACTGCGCCAAAAGAGTTGGTATTACGTGCTACCCCACCGGAAACGGTACACAGGGCTAATGCAACCGAAGAGCGGCCTGCTCCAGCCGAGGTGAAAACTGCATTGCGCCGAGCACTGGTCATGAGCCGTGATGAGCAATTACGTGACCCGGCTGTGCGGGCCTTCGTGCGCCGCATGGAGCAACCGCGCCTCTACCGAGGGCAACGGGTTAGTGTGCGTTCGTTGCTGACCAGCCCTGGTCAATTAGCAGCTGACTTACGTGTGGCACTAGCCACACCGGAAGCCAGACGCGATGAGCAACTGGCCGCCCTGGTACAGCCCTATCTACAATTGGCTTCGGAGCTACCTGATGAGCATACAGGGCTGCGGCTACTTGACATTTGGCGCTACTGTCGTTATACCTGGAGTTTGCCGCTACAGACGCAACCGGGACGGCGGATGTTCTATCTGGTACGCGACGCTGCCCGGCCCTTCCATCCAATAATGGGTATCGCCGCTCTCGGCTCGGCAGTAGTTCAAATTAGCGTGCGTAATAAGGCAATTGGTTGGAGTTTAGACTCAATTGCCAATGTCGACCTGCCAAATACTGCTACTGATAAAGAAAAGGAAGCCGAACGAATTAAGCGGGCGGAACGGCCAGCCCGGATAGCAGCGCTACCAAATGAACTTGACCGCGCAGTAGCTGAAATATATCGCGCTGACCTAGTAGAGGACAAAATTTTAAGTGAAGAAGAATTTGTCCATCCTACGCCAGAGGCGTTGGCACGACTGGCCAAGGCGGCTGACCAAGCCTTCTTAGGCAGCCATGAACGCCAGGCACAGATTAGTGACCTGGAAGCGGAAGCTCGGTCGCCAATGTTTCGTAAAAAGCGCGTGAAGGTGCTAGAGGAAAGGTTGGTCGCGTAGTTTTATCCGCAAATAACCTACCCCTGCCAGCTGTGCCGTTACTCTACTATTGGAAACCCGATAATTACTACCGCGACCTGGATTTTGGGGCTTCCTATCACCTCAACCAGAAAAACCCACTGCTGCACGAAATAGAAATTGGCGACAGCTTGTGGGCGCTTACGCGTAATCGCAAAACCGGGCGCTACGTGCTAGCAGCAGAGTTGATTATCAAAGCAAAAACCTTTAACCCTGACGGTTTTCGTTATGGAAAGTACCGGGTTTGGGGCAGCTTAGCCGCTTCACGCTATTTCGACATAAACAACCAGCCTGACGCGGAGCCGATTATACGAGCGCTAGCTTCGATAAAAGCTAATGCCACCTTTTTGGGCCAGGCTTTTCAGGGCTACGCCGCCGTGCGCCGCTTAGCGCGAGCCGACCATTTGATTCTACTCGAAGCCAGCCGCAATTATGCGTTGGAAAGCCGGGCTAGCAGCAAAATTTCCGAAGAGAATTTAGAAAAGCAACTTCTTTACGGCGCACCGCAGGATATTCAAAGCCTAGTTGAGGAAGAAGCCATTGGGTTATCGGCTGAGCGACGGCAGTATTTGTACACGCAAGCGCCATTACGAAACCGTCAATACGCGGAAGAATTACAGGAAATGTATGGCGGGCGCTGCCAGATTTGCCAATGGAATCCACTGGAAATATACGGCTTTAATTTATGCCATGCGCACCATATTCAGTGGTTGAGTCGAGGCGGTAAGGATGGAATAGAAAATATGATGTTGGTTTGCCCAAACCACCACGGCGCAATTCACCGCGCCGATGCGCCGCTTGATTTTGGAAGCCAAGCGTTTTTGTTTGACCAGTTTTCGGAGAAGATTACCCTGAATCAGCATTTACAATTCTAGCAAAAATTGCTGGGCATCGCGTATACCTAACTGGCAATCCAGGCGACGGCAAGACACACTTGTTGCGTCGATTACAGGGACGGGCCGACTGGCCTGCCGGCACCTACACGGAGCCAGATGCCAGCGCCACGCCGGAAGCACAGTTGGTAGCTGGCCTAACGGAGGCGGCGCAGGCTGACCGGCCAGTACTGGTAGCAGTAAACGAGGGGCCCCTCCGGCAGTTGCTACCGCACCTGCCGGACCAAGAAGAACTAGCTGCGCAACTCGGCCGGCCGTTTCGTTACGATAACAATCCGGCAGGTCCCACCCCCAAGGCAGTATTGGTGCAATTAGGCAGCCGGCAAGTATTGACTAAGACACTACTGAGCGGAGCGCTGTATCTGGTGCAAAGTCGTGTAAACTATGCGAATGCCCCCTCCAAAGTAATGGAGAACATGCGGGCTTTGAGCCAAATGCGCGTGCGTGACCGGCTCATGCTGCTGCTGGAAGAGGTACGGCGCGGGGGTGTTCACGTCACAGTGCATCAGGTACTAGGCTTGCTGGCACGAATGGTGACGGCCGGGTATACCGAAGGCACAAATAACGTTTTGCCTTACTACGAGAATTTATTTGCTGCCCCACCAGCCAGTAGCCCGCTGGCGGCGGCCTTGGCCGAACTGGACCCAGCCACCCTACCCCACGCCCACTTAGACACACACCTGCTTTGGGATGCACCAAACACCGCGGGGCCCTGGCTACCGGGCAGTGGACCGGCTTGCGACGCACCAGGGGAAATTACCGACCCACCTCTTCCAATAGAGGAAGCAGTACGGCGCTTCCGGCAGTTGAAACGGCAACACTTTTTTGAGGCCGAGCGAGGCCAACAAGTGTTGGAGGGGCTACCCGACGACCGGCGCACGTTCAATGAACTACTGAGCGGCCCACCAGCGGCAGCGGTATCAGAAGTAATGAAAGCGTTGGTGAGGTTTGCGGGTCAGGTGCCTAACCAACCGTTGACCCTGCCGTTATGGACAAGCCTGCGGTATGATTCTGATGCGCCGGCCTGGGCACGAGTCGCAGGGGCTAGCCTGCGCGAAACTGATTGCGTGGTGCGTCGGCCCTCCCTAGCTCCCCCGGTAGACGAATTGCTAGACTATACTCCTGACCACTTGGTACTCATGCTGAGCAACTGGCCCGCTCCCGCTGGGCCAGTTTTAGTAGTGGATTTGCCACTATGGCGGGCTTTGCGCAACGTGGGCCGGGGGCTACCGGCTGGTAGCCGGGACGAAGACGCCGGGCGGCGAGTAGATAATTTTCTGGCAGCCGCAGCAGCAATAGTACCAGCCAGCCCAGATTATTTACGGGTGTACAACAACAAAGACAACCGCGAAACTACCGTTCGGGTGGTGAGCAATACCGATGCTCCAGCGGGCGTGAGCTATTACATAACTAATTGATTTGAGATAGAATACTTCTACGTTCTTTATTATGATTTCCAGTATTGCTAAAGCTGCGGCTACCGAATTATGGGGATTTCTGCCAGGGCGCGACATTAAAGTTGTGCATCTCACCAATGGGTTGATGGGAGAAATAAGCGGTGGAACACCTAAAATAGCCCGCTTACTGGGAGACGTAGCCGCTACCCATGCGGGACGCGAACGGCTAGCAGAAAAGACCCGTCGCAGCGCAACTCAGCTACTGGAAGATGAACGGTTGCAGGACATTTTACTCGGCGACTCAGCCCCAGCCCTACTAGACGAGTTACGGATTGCGCTGGACGCGGTACTGAACCAGGATGGGGCATTTTATGCGGGTAGCACTTCTACGCCGACCTTGACCCACTGGCGACACCTTACCACTGACCCTTCGGATAACGGAGCCGGCGCACTCATTGCCAAAGTACTGCTGGCTGACCCAAATCCGGCCGCCGCGGTAGCATTGCGCAACGCCCTGAATGATGCCACCGATGCCACTTACCAACTAACTCAGCCGCTGCTACCCGCTGGTCAGCCTACCATGCCGGATTTACCGCCTGCACCGGAAATCAGCCAATTGCTGGATAAGTCAGAAACGTTGCGCTCGTTGCAGCAGGCGTTTGAGAAACTAGCCGCGCACGCGCCCCGGCTGGGCAAACTGGAACTACTAGCCCGTGCTGGCCGCCTGGCTAGCCTGGGGCTATGGCTGCATTTGCTGAATGCTGGGGCTGGAGCCCGGCGGCAACCTCTGCTGATATGCGGGCCGGAGCAAGCGCGCGAAGTTCGTATGGCCAGCCACCGGGGCTTGGCATTGGGCCAACGGCAATTGCGGCGGCACTTTAGCGATGCGCTGTACGAGCAACTAAAAGCGGGCGGCCGAGAAGCCCTAACCGCCGATGAATACCGAGCCTGGGCCACCGAATTGGACGACAAGCACCAGGAACGCTATCTGCTAGAACTGGCACAGGAACTGGAAGCAGGTATGGCACCGGGGCGAGCCGCCTGTGGGGCTTTAGTCACACCAGCACTGCTAGCGGTACGCGGTGAAAGTTACGGAGCTGACCGGCTGATTAAGGACCTAGGCCGCCGCCTCGGCTTATGGCCACGCTACACGGGCCGGACGGGCCACCACTTAAAACCAGTAGCGGCCATTTACGATGCGCTGGTACCAGCTTTATTACAGCCAGGAGAAACGTTGCGTTACCGCGAATTCTGGCAACGGGCGGCGGATGAATTTGGTCTGCTATGCGGTGCACGCGGCAACGCCGATATTGAAGCCCTAGCCCAGGCCGGAATGCGCGGCTTGACCCCGGCGCAATTAAATGACAATGCCCGCGCCATTTTGCGCGAACTCAGTCGGCAGGGCTACGCCCGCACCTACGCAGATGGCGAGGCGCTAATAAGTGCCTAATTAGCTTTATTTCTTTTGATTTTTCAGGGTTCTATTATGCCCACTACTACGCCTAACTCTACGCTCAGCGCCGATGATTTGCTGGTCGAGATTCTTACCCCTCTACTCACCGACCTTACGGCTAAGAAACCGGGGGTAGTGTTGGAAGGGCTACCCGCCGGGCCGTGGCTTGGAAAGCTGCTGGGCGAGTTAGGAGCAGATGAAACCTGGTGCCTGACTTTGGTGGGGGCCGATGCCAAAGCGGCAACTGCGCTACCGGAATTGGGACGGCGAACAGGGCTAGGAGCTGACCACGCTGTATTGATGCGCAACGATGATGTAAGCGAGGCACGTCGGCTAGTAGTAAAGCTTGGTGACGAAGCCCGCCTGCACTCTCTCACAGAACGAGGCTATGCTGTGCTAGGGCCCGACGAGATAAGCCAGGCGGTAGCAGCACGAGGTTTGGCCCGCAATGTCAACGTACCCCAAAATAGTTTCTGGAAGCAACTGGCGAAAGGGCAGCCTGTTGTGCCGCTGGCTGGGATGCTACACGTAGCCAGCCTGAATTGGAGTGCGCCGGCTGATACGGACTTGCGGCAGTTGCTACCAGAGTTGAACTTACTACCAGACAAAGCCCTGTTTGACCAACCAGCCTATGTTGGTCAGCGGCTGCTGGATAACCAGGCACTGCTGGAACGGCTCGTGCAACAGGAGCCCGACGACGTAGACCAGGCCTATGCTACTTGCCGACGGGCTGCAGATAATGCCCACCCGGATACCGAGGCATTGCGACAGGCCTACGCGGCATTTCGCCATCTCAACCCCGCAAATTCAGCAGAATTTGTGGAGGGGCTGCGGCGGCTAGATGCTGGCTTGGTCAGCAGTTTGTTAAATAATAAATTACGTTCATTCACCGTCCCGCCGATAGTTACACCGCCCGGCCCTGACACGGCACCCGGCGCACCTGTTGACCCGACACCACCAATTGACCCTAGCCCACCAACAGGGCCAGGACCCGGCCCTGGTCCAGAGCCGCCAGTGGTAACGCCACCCGTCATCACCCCGCCGGTTGTTGCGCCACCATTTATCACACCGCCCGGCCCGAACCTGCCGCCCCCACCCCCACCGAAGGCCAAAAAGTCCTACAGCGATGCGCTCGATGAGGTAGTGCTTAAACTCAGCGCCAAGCCAGAGCTAGCCGAAACCTGGCTGGCCGAAGCCAAATGCTTGTGGGATAGTCTAAAAAAGCAACTTAATGACCCACGCTATACCCTGGAAGGTGACTTTACGGAAGTAAATGGCGCACCCGACTCGCTGGCTTTACTACTCACGCAGCACTTTGCAGGTAAGCAGGCCTGGGGCGGCAGCCTACCGCTGGACGCTGATTTAGGCCCTGGCCAGCCGGTACCAGTAGTGGAAATCACGCTACCTGCAGAGGCTTTGGTGTACGGAGAAGCCTGGTTGACAAATCTGCGGCAATTGCTCCAGACGGCTGGCGAACTAGTGCCGGAGTTTGAGGGCGAAGCTAGATTAGATGAGTGGTTGGCACAACGGGAAGTACTAGCTAAATCGGCCTCCTTCCTTACACTTGCCCCACTCACTACGCTACTGGTGAAGCCTGATTTGCTGGAAGCTGCTCGCGCAGTCAGTCGCGCTTACGAGCAGCTACTTGGACATGTACACGAGCAGTATGGGGCACTGCAACAGGCTGGCGGAGCCGACGTTATCAGTGCTTTGGTACTTTCGCCCGATGTGGTGGCGCTACAAGGACCATCGCAACGGGCCGCATTGCTCTCCCCGCTGCATCCGCTTACCCTCTGGAAGTACGCCGCAGTAGCTGATGAATTGCTAGCGGGTCGGGGGCCAGAACTAGAGCCACTGTTGGGCCGACTGGGGGAGGTACCAGAGCCGCTACGGGCGCTGCTGCTACCCGGCGATGACCACAAGCCCGCTGTGCCGCTAGCCTTTGCTCGCCGCATTAGTGCCTGGGTGCAGTATCAGCAGGCCGGCCCGGTGGAGGCCGATACAAACGGGAAGGTCGTGCGAGATGCAGCTCGAAAATTGGCAATTCTGTACCCGATGATACGGCAGCAATTGCGGCTGTTAGTGCATCACCCGGATACATTAGAAGCCCTGGCTCCTGCCTTACGGGAGTTGACTGACGGCGACGGTCAAGACTCTTTTGCCCAAATTCATTTGCTGCTGACGCACCGGCCGGGCCATGAGCAGGCCCTGTCGCTGAATATTTTAGATGAATTGCTGAAACGCGGGGTAGTAGTGCCAGAGCGGATTGAGGTAGCTGATACAACAGCGCTGGCCCATTGGTTGCAAAGCCGGCCGGCACACCTGCTGGTACTACCCGGACAGCGCCGCTTGGAACCCTTCCTAGTTAGCCGGCAGGTTACCGACCTGCACCCACTAAGCCTGCCGCACACGCTACAATACAATCAGTTCAAGGGTGAAGTGAGTTTGTTGCCCCGTTCGCAACAGCGAGACCCGAAAGGGCCAGAGCATCCATTTGGAGTTTATCACGACCTAGCATCGGCTGTGGGTGGCTTACCTCACCAGGAAATGTCAGGAGCAGCGCTGCCACGGGCCACCAGCCCGGACCTGCCCTTAGTACTCCCGTATGCGGTATTTGTGATAGCAGGGGCACCAGCCGAGCCGCCGGCTGGTAGTCTGGCACTGGCTCGGCCCGGCGGCAGCAGTGGCGACTTAGTGCTGACGCAATATCCAGCGCGGTTCGTGAAGGGGGTGGAGCAAATGCTCACCGATTCGAACTATCAACCTCAAACGGAAGAGGTATTCAAGTTGCTACGCGAGTTAGAGGATATTGGCCGCACCAGTCTTTTTGCTACTATCAGCGCCAAAACAGTTGGTGGATTTGATGCCCGCGCACTGAAAGGTCAACTTGGCCAGGCTGTAGCCTTGCGCTGGTACGCCAAGGAAGCCGCCGACTCGCGGTACGTTGTTATCAGTTTAGATTCCATTTCGGCAAGGTCCTGGCTAGCGGAACGCGAGTCAGCACGCCGGCATGACCTGCTAGGGTTGAGTTGGCTGCCAGGTGGTGGCGTTAGCCTCGACTTGATTGAGGTGAAGGCCTATCGGATAGGTGATGACATCGATGGCGAAGGCAAGCCCGGTGAACAACTGCGAGCGGTAGCGCGGGAACTGCTGCCAGTAGTCAGCGGCCAGAATGGCCCTGGTGGCAAACTGGTGACCGATTGCCGCCGAGAAGCTTTACGGCTACACTTATTCAAAGAGGGGCAACTGCGGATGCCAGCCGGCTACGACAGAGGTACTTGGGCAAAATGGATACAGTTGCTCAACCAAGCCCTCGACGGGCAGTTGTTGGCTGTGAAGGTTAACCTGATTCTGATAGAAATTCTATTCAACCAGAATATCGACAGTTCGGATACTTTCGGCGAGGCCATCCCTAATTCTCCCGACCCAGCGGACCAGTTGAAGCCACGCCGAGTTAAGCTAGGAGAGGCAAAAATTCGGGAATTATTAGGCGAACTTCCTCCCTCAACGGGAGGTGCAATAACCCCATCAGTTCCTCCTGCACCCGAACCGCCGGCAAATCCAGCAGGTACAATGCCAGTTGCACCAGTAATCACCGCTCCCAGCACGCCCGTTTTAATCGCTACTACTCCATCCGCTACGGCTTCTACTACTTCCGTTTCAGATAGTATGGCACCAGTGGTTCCGCCACCAGCAGAAAATGACGCGCCCCCTACTCTACTAGCGACGGTTGCACAGGTGGTGACTACTTCGGGTGTGCCAGTTTCGGTAGCCGACTCCCTACCTACTACTCCCACGCTGCCTGTTCCGGCTCCTATCATCGTAGCTCCACCAGCCGAAGGCGTTGTATCAGGATTGGCCACAAGCCTTTACCGGGCGCTGCAGAACCACAACTATACACCAGTTCAGGCTATTGACCCCACCCTAGCCGATATTGGCCCTAGCATTATTCGTCTGAAGTTATTACTGCGAGGCGGGCAAAAGCTAGCTGATTTGCAGCGTATCGCCACTGACCTACAGCGAGAAATGCAGTTGGAGCAACCACCCGTAATTGGTAACCTGCCCGGCACGGGCTACGTGGTAGTAGAAGTGGCCCGACCTGACCGGCAGCCAGTAGCGCTATCGGCGGTGCTTGAATCGGTAGGGACTGACCGCCCCCCGGTTTCGTTCCCAGCTGGCATCGCCCCCAATGGCAACGTGGAGTGGCTAACCCTTCCCCGCCTACCGCATATGCTCATCGGGGGAACTACGGGGTCAGGCAAGACGCTGTTTCTGTACGGGATGATTCGCTCCCTGACGACCCTTAACGACCCAGATACCGTACAACTGGTACTTATTGACCCGAAGCAAACGGATTTCGGCTTTTTTGAGCACCTGCCACACCTTCGCGACAACCGCATTATTTATGAGCCCGAAGAGGCCGTAGAGGTACTGAATGACTTGCTGGCAACGGAATTACCTAGGCGCACGGCTTTACTCCGCCAGCATGGATGTCGTGACATTCACGAATACCGACAATTAGGGTTATCTGAGCCGTTGCCTTTCACCATCGTCATCATTGACGAATTTGCGGATTTGATTCAGAGCCTAGGCACCAAGGACCGCAAGCAATTTGAAGAGAATGTAGGCCGATTGGCGCAACGCACTCGCAGCGTAGGTATTCACTTAGTAGTAGCTACTCAGAGGCCAGATATGAAAGTCATCCCAGGAAACCTGAAAAACAACTTGGATTGCCGAGTTGCTTTTCGCCTCGCCTCAGGCACTGATAGCCGGGTAATTCTAGACGAGACAGGAGCTGAAGACTTGCTTGGCGCTGGTGACATGCTCCTGAAGCAGCAAGGGCAGGTGCAGCGATTACAAGGGTTCTTCGTGTCGTCGGCGGAGTTGAGGGTATAAAGTTTGCCTACCTGCGCTAATCCATACAAGTTGATTAGCTTGTACGACTTCCCTCCAATAGGGAAAACAAGCAAATACCACTTCTGCTGCGCTAAAAGAGAAAAATTTAATTCAAAATGTCTCTTAAATCCTGGATTTAATTCCGTAAAATAGTCTGCAAGATGTCCCTCCCTATTCAAAAAATTTTATTCGGAAGCCCTGGAACTGGCAAAAGTCATAGAATAGACAACGAGATAATACCTGAAACTTTAGAAATATCCGACAAGTCGGATGTTATAAAAACGGTATTTCATCCAGAATATACTTATGGTGATTTCATGGGCAAATTAATGCCTTTGACTGATATAACAGGCAAAGTCGAATACAAGTACTATTCCGGTCACTTTCTTAAAGCTTTGGGCAAGGCTTATAAAAATATTATTGATGCAAATCTTGCTTATGATAGAGCGAAAGCATCTACTTTAACAAATTATAAATCCACTATTGGAAAATCGAAGCAACCAGATTTCACAGATGAGGAAAATATCAAGCTAGCCAGTTTGTATGCTGCAATACCAAAGATACCGGGTAATGTCGTGCTAACCATTGATGAAATAAATAGGGGGAATTCTGCTTCTATATTTGGCACAGCCTTTCAGTTACTCGATAGGAATCGCCAAGGTTGGTCTTCATATGATGTAATGCTGTCTGACTTAGAGAAAGGTGCTCTTTTAAAAGAAATAGGATTGAGCACTAGAGTAGAAAGGCACGGAGAGTCTATATATTATTCCTATGACGGTAAGAGTCTTTCTGAAAGTGATTATTCAAAACATATAAATTGGATCTATGATACTTTAGATGATTCTGATAAAGTAAATCTGAAGGAAGGCAAGATTAAGTTGCCACCTAATTTATCTTTACTAGCCACGATGAATACTTCGGATAATTCGATATACTTCATGGATAGTGCTTTCAAGAGGCGATGGGATTGGGAGTTTGTTGAGATAGAAGACATAGCACAACGTGCTTCGATACAAGACTGCCCGTTGAATTTGTACGGAGAGGAAGTTGGAACTTGGTGTGACTTTGTAGATAAACTTAACACTTTTGTAAAGAGCAATTACAAAGTTGTTAGAAAAATTGAGGACAAGCAAATTGGTTATAGGTTTGTCAATGCACCGGTAGTAACTGAAGTAGAAATTAAGAACAAATTGATGTTCTTCGTATGGGATAGCGTATTCAGCAATAACAAGAAGCCATTGGTAGACCTGCTTTCTTTAGAGGAACCGCAACTAGTGACATTTGGGCAATTTACTCAAAAGGTACAGGTAATAAAATTTGTCGAAGCAATTCTCTCTTTTTAATGTTTGACCTTAAAAATATCGATGTAATCAAGACAGATGAAGAGCACGGCATCCGTAGCTATTCATTTGTTGGATTAAAACGAAAAGATAATAGTAGTCGATTAGAATTTTGGCTACCCATTGGCTTTACCGATTTTGACCCGTCGTTTGAGAATGTAAAGAAATTTTTCTTTAAGATGTACCGGACATTTCAGGTATATCGTGAAAGAAAACTTAACACATTAGAACGGGAATGGCGTACAACAGATAGGGATGGGGTATTTGAATTTGAGAATGGCTTTAGCTTTATCAATGAAGCTGATGAACAAGTTGTTTTCTACGGCAAACTAAATAGCCTTAATAAAATCCTAGAGGGATATGATGAGCTACGTATTTCTGCTCTAGAAAAGAAAAGCCTGCATTCGCATGAGATTGATTATTCTCAGATTCACAGGTATATGCATCGCGCATACTATTTAGAAGATGACATTATTTATCTAGACGAAATGACTATTCCCAAAAGCATTCTCGTTCAAGATAGCCCATCAATTGTACAATTGTTTTGCTTTATTTATACAGAAATAAAAATAGAACTTGAAGAAACTGATTCAGTATCAAATAAGGCGTTTGAATTAGCAGAAAAATTTAAAGACGATTTTCTAGAGCCTAGTAGCAGCCTATTTAACGAAGAAAGTTTTTCGAGTACAATTGATACTTTACGTATAATATTTGAAGATATAAGTGATAAAACAACATATAAGGACGAGGATTTTTGGCATTTTTACGAAGCAGTTGAGGCTTTTCTATTTGGTGAAAAAAGCGACGATAGCAATGGCATTTATTTTGGAATTAACAATTTTTATGACATTTGGGAAGATATGTGCCAATCATATATGCTATCTAATGATGAGTACTTACAGCAAATTATGTTTGCAGATGCGAAAGGAAAGTTATTGACTCGCAAGGATTTGGGAATTATCCCACATATGAACATAAACCCGTTTACTGTTAAAATAAATCACGCAACTAGGCCAAGATATCTGAGACCAGATTTAGTATACTTGGATACTATCGATTATAGTAACGAGAAGTTACTAGACAAAATATTTACTGCCACGCCCGAAACTTTTGAACTTAATGGCAAATCATTTCGAAAGCATCAAATTGTGTTTAAACCCAATATAATCCAGAATTATCCTGAAATACACACTATATATCTTGAATATCTAAGTCAAAATGAAAGCTATTTGAAAAATGGGAAAAAGCCGTATTACGAGCGCATACTTGACAAACATTATGAGAGTTTCGTAGCAGATATTATAAATTGCGCTTACCGAGCTGATGCATTCTCCGCACTGGAGCACGGCCTTGTTGAGTCAGTAATAAATGTAATTGACTACAAATACATGCGCTTATCGGATTATATTAAATATAACCCAGATTCGGTTAATGAATTTGGAGAAAATAAGATTAAAGATGATATTCACAAGCAACTTATTTATGAATGGGCTATTCAAAATAATATAATTGGTTCTAATACCAAAAGCGAATTTTGGATACCTTTTTATTCTGAGAATATCAGCATATTTAAACAGATTGCATTATTCACTAATCCACATTTTGCAACAAGTCAAATTGATGTAGTACAAATTAATTTCAATCTTCTACAAGAGAAATACGTTAAAGCCACTGCATAAATATGTCAAATCAGATAAAACACGACGCAGCTAGCAGTGTAAGTAGCCAGTATAATCCCATTGCTGTTTTAAAGCCGGATGTAAGAAGAACAGTAAATGCTCAGTTTATACAGCCTATTATAAATTCTTTTTTTGCTAACAGAGGCAGTATTGAAAGCTTTCGTGAACTTGACCCTGACAAACTTTTAACAGAAGTAGAGTTTAATGACCGTAAATGGAGCTTTATAAAGGAACATATTTACAAGGAAATAGCAGATGAAATTTCCAAATCAATTACTCAACGAATAGTATTCAAACCTAAATATGTAATTTGCTTTGATGAAGACTTGACTAATTATGACACAGATTCTTCTGTTTATCCTTACAAAACAATCTTTGGTAGAGAAGATAAAAATGAAAATAAAATAAAATACGGAGTAATTAAAATCGGGGAGGCAGTAATACTATATTACATATACGTCGAACTTCAGGAAGTAATAAGATTCATCAAAACCATTCCAAGAGCAGCGCATATTTCAACCAAATCACAAAAACCATCTATTACTGAGAATGAAGCACGCAAAAAATTAATAAACGAGATAATCGCTGAGAAACATTCAGAGCTAAGAGGAATTACAGAGGCGCTTACTAAAAACGAAATAAGCAACGAAATCACCCGATTAGAGCACCTAAAAGAGCGCCCATTGGAAGGTGAAAAAGGCAAAGTGCGGGTAAATCTAATGTGGAATTCAACAGATGATTTAGACCTCCATGTCATCACACCTGGTGGTGAAATATTTTTCTCTAATAAAACAATTGAACATCTTGGTGTTATAGGAAAATTAGATATTGATAAAAATGCTAGCGAAGAACTAGTTAGCAACCCCCAAGAGAATATAAATTTTGATGCTATCCCTCTTGGCAAACATAAGGTTATTGTTGAATTATATAAAATACGAGATTTATCTTCAGTACCTTTCACTCTTACAATAACATCCGATTTAGAAGGAGGAAAAGTAATAACTGGAGTTGTTACTGGCGAGAAAAACCAGCGTCAAATCATTTTTGAATTTCAGGATAACTCTCTCATTATAGGTGAACTATCGTAAATTTCGCTGTACTAATTGCCTTATTTCTATCAAAGCACTGAGAAATTATTTTGACGACAGAAAGCATTCTATAGCATCTCTTCATGCTGAATCAGTAAGCAGACTTCTTAGTGATATTATCGATATTCCCTATAGGTAACAAGTCAAAGAAGATACCACGCCGCATAGAACAAGCTGCAACGACCTCATCCGTAGCACCGTTGCGGTGCTTGGCGATGTCGAAGAGGATGGTGTCTTTGGTGGCTGTGCCGTCTTCATACTCGGCGATGTTGTAGTACTCGCCGCGCCATAGGAAGATGATGCAGTCGGCATCCTGTTCGAGGCTACCGGACTCGCGTAGGTCGCTGAGCAGCGGGCGCTTCTCCCCTCCCCTTTTCTCCACGTCGCGGCTCAACTGGCTGAGGGCAATGACGGGTGCGTTTAGCTCTTTGGCTAGCTCCTTGAGGCCGCGACTAATGCTACCTACCTCCTGCTCACGGTTGCCTTTCATGTCGCCGCGCATGAGTTGGATATAGTCGACCAAAACTAGGCCTAGGGGGTGCTGAGCATGCAGCCGGGCACACTTGGCGCGCAGTTGCTGGATGCTAAGGCCGGGCGTGTCGTCGAGGTGCAGGCGGTGGCCGTGGGTGACCAGGCGTTGGGCCTGGGCGCGGATGTGGGCCACTTGGTCGAGGCCGCCAGGGAGGTTGCCGCGGCGCAGGTCGGAGTTAGAATAGCCCGGTACTTCGCTGGCTACTAAGCGCTGCATGAGCTGCAAGGTGGGCATTTCGAGGCTGAAGATGGCGGCGTGGTGGGCGTGGTCGAGAGTGGCGGTGCGGGCGAAGTGCAGCAGGGCAGCGGTTTTGCCCATCGCGGGGCGGGCGGCCAAGATGACGAGGTCGCCGGGCTGCCAGCCGCCGGTGAGGCCGTCAAGTTGGGCGAGGCCGGTGGGGACGCCGGTGAGGCCCTGGCGGCCTACAGCGTTGGCGAGGTGGGTGAAGGTGGGGTCGAAGGCAGCGGCGGCGGTTTGGCCGGGGCGGGTTTCGAGGGTGCGGTTGAGGGTGGTGAGGTGGGTTTGGGCATCGGCTAGCAGTTGCAAGGGGTCGCGGGTGTCGTCGTAGCCCTGGGCCACGAGTTGCCCGCCGGCGCGGATGATGACGCGGCGGGCGTGCTGCTCTTGCAGGATGCGGCAGTGGGTTTCGAGGTGAGCGGCGGAGTTGACGGAACTGGTTAGGCGGGCCACGAAGGCCGCGCCGCCCGTGCGCTGCAAGGTACCCCGGTGGCGCAGCTGGGCCACGACGGTGAGCAAGTCGGCGTGCTGGCCCTGCTGCACCAGGTCGCGGATGGCCAGGTACACTTGCTGGTGGGCGGGTAGGTAGAATACCTGCTCGTCGGGTAGGGTGGCCAGCAAAGTGCGCTGGGCATCGGCCTCGATGAGGGCCGCGCCGAGCACGGCGGCTTCGAGGTCAAGGGCCTGCGGCGGTTGGTGGCTGAGGCGGACGCTGGGTTGGGTGGGTGGCATGGCGGGTTAGCTCCAGCGGTTGGGGTCAGTGGGTTTGGGGGCGGTGCGGGCGCGGGCGGGCGGAGCAGATGGCTGGCCGGGAGCCTGGAACTGTGGGCGGCGGCGGAGCCAGCCGCGAAAGGCAGCTTGCCAATCCACCATAGGGGTTTTGCCGCCGACGCGCCAGCCGTTGCTCTGAAAATGGTCGAAAAAAGCGGCGGCCTCGGCCGAGGCTTCGGGGCCGCCGGTCGGCTGGGTGGCGGCGTAGGCCTGCACCTCGGCCAGGATGGGCGGCGCGGAGGCGGGCTGCCGGGCGTTGGCTGGTTTTTTACTTGGCTTGGCAGAGACTGGGGCGGGCGGGGCGGCCTCGGCCGCCTCTCCCTCTACTACCGAAGTTGTAGATGAAGATGAAATTGAAGGGGTTGAGTTTTGCTTATCCCTGGGGGTTGGCGTTTGCTTGGTATTTTGGTTAAGCAACTGCGGGTTGCCGCCCTTTTTGCCGGCCTCGGTGCGGATTTGGCGTAGTTTCTCATCCTTGACCATGCGGCGGCAGTAGAGCGCGTGGTCGGCCTCGCGGCGGCTGGCCACACCGTAGTCGAGCAGGGTGGTTAGGATTTGGTTGGCGGTTTGGTTATCCAACCCGAGGCGGCGGGCAATGACGGCATCGGGCATGGGCTGGCCATTGACCAGCAGCACCCCTCGCTCGTCACTGTCGTGCATCATCAACAGCAGTTCGAACCAGGCCCCGCGCTGCATCAGGTCAAGGGCCTGCACGCCCTGGTCTTTGTGCCAGTCGCCGGGGTAGAACTGAATGGCCGGGAGCTTCATGCCTGCGGGGGCGTGGGCACCAGCGCCATAATAGTGTTAGCGGACGGCTCGAACAGGTCGAGCTGGCGGTAGTCGGTGCACTTGCCGCGCAGGGCCGCTTCGACCTCGGCGAGGGCCGTGCCTAGGGTGGCTTCGAGCAGGCCGACGTAGGCGTAGCTACTTTGCTCCTCATCGAAGGATTGGTAGGGCGTGGTGAGGTTGAGCACCCGGCTGCCGGCTAGCTCGCGCTGGCCGATGAGCGTGACGCCGCCCTGGTTTTTGCCCATCGAGAAGCCCGTGACGGTGAACGAGGCGAAGCGGGCGGGTAGGTATTCATCATCGCTGGGCCAGTAGTCGGGCGTTTCGGTCAGCTGCTCGGCGAGCAGGCAGAGGTGGGGCACCAGGCGGCTGAGGGCGTGGGGCAGGTCGGGGTGTACCTGCTCCTGGCAGGTGACGGCAAAGGCTCGGGCGGGGCTCTCCTCATCGCGCTGTTCGGTGAACTCGCAGGTCAGGTGCTGGTCTTTGAGCTTGGCCTTTTGGATGGTGAGGAGAGAATGCGTTTCGGGGCTGGCGGGGCCCACGATGGGCAGCAAGGGGGTAGACATGGGTTGGTGGGGTTAGCGGGCGGGGCGGTGGTGACGGCGGGGGAATTGCTCGAGCACGGAGCGGTAAAAGCCCCACTCCTTCTCGTTGCGGCGGATGCCTTTGAGGCGACCCTCGCGGCGGGCGCGGCGCACGGCTTCGGGCGTGAGGCCGAGCAGCGCGGCGGCCTGAGGCACAGTGAGGATTTCGCCGGGGTCAGGCGCGGCGGCCTGGGCGGCTTCGTGGGCGGCTTTGAGCTGGTTAACCGTGCTGAGCAGCAACTTCCACTCGGTTTCGGGGACTAGCAGGGCAACTTGCATGGCGTCAGGCGGCTAGGGCCTTGGTGCGGGCGGCTACGTCGGCGCGGCGCTGCTTCTCGGCGGCCACCACCGTGAGAAAGGCGTCGGTAATGACGGGGTGGCTGGAGCGGCCGTAGATGACGTTGAACACGGTGCTGAGCGCCACGGTGGTGCCCGTGGTGGCCAGGTGCTCGACCACGCGGGCGGCCAGGCCATTGCGGGGGCCCATTTGGGTGTAGAGGTCGCGCAGGGTCGGTGCCGACTCGGAACTTTCGGGAATATCCTTCGTAAGCTCTTGCATTTTGTTGGTAATATCTTACATTTGCATGTAAGTAGTGAGAATGTTCGTACAAAACAACGAACAAAGTCGCCAATATGCTACCATAAATTACGAAAAAAATGGAGAACCCTACTGGCGTCAGCACCAGAATCCGGGAAGTATTGGCTCACTATCAGCTCAATGCGAACCAGGCCAGCCAGAAATTGGGGCACACAAATGCCTCAAAAGTTTATAAGTTCTTGGCAGGTGACTTCAAACCGGGCTACGATTCACTGGTCGAAATCTTGGGTACCTGGCCGGAAATCTCGGGCGACTGGCTGCTGATGGGCCGCGGGGAGATGCTGCTGGGAGCGGGCGGCGAGCAGCCGCCGGTGGCGAGCAACGTGGGGGCCAAAACGGCCACGGTGCCCTATAGGGGCGTTACCAGCGGGCAAGTGCTGGCGGTGACGGTTGACCGGATGGGCAAGGAGAATACGTCGCTGGTACCGGTGCAGGCGCAAGCGGGCTACCAGCGGCAGTTCAACGAGCCCAAGTTTTTGCAGGACATGGCGCAGTACCACATTCCGGGTTTCTCCAGCGCTAGCCAGACGCTGCGGGCCTTCGAGGTATCGGGGGACAGCATGAGCCCGACGTACAAGCACCACGACATTGTGGTGTGCTCGTTTGTCGACCGCTGGGACTTGCTCAAGCCCGATGAGAGCTACGTGCTGGTAACGGCCGAAAACGTGCTGCTCAAGCGGCTCGTGGCCCCCATTACCGACCGGCACGCGACGGTGGAGCTGCACTCGGACAACGGCGCGCAGTACGGCGTGTACCAACTGCCGGTGGAAGACCTGCTGGAACTATGGATGGTGCGGGGCTTCATCTCGACCAATGCCCCTGGCCGGCCCGATAGCGCCGGCGAACGGCTGCGGGAAGCCATCGAGGAAATGGGCCACAACTACCACGAGGTGATGCGCTTTCTGCGCAACGGCGCGCAAGGAACGGCGTCGCTCCGTGGGCCTTTGCTGGAGGTGTCTTGATAGGAGTTGGGAGGAAGGTGGGGGCTAACGCTCCCACTCACGCCCCCAGCAAAAAATGAATCAGTTTTAATAACCTCATAATTCACTCAATATAAGCTACTTATTCGGCGTGACTGGTTGTAGTGCAGTACCCCGGCTCCGGGTACTAGGAAGTACAATGGGAACCCATTTTTTAATTTTTATGAAAATTATAATTTGAACTGCGGCAGGATAAAGCAGATACGGTGCAAGTTCATACATCGTTATACTTAAATAATTTGCTACATTACTCGACTAAAGGGCTGTATGAGTCACGCTAATAAAATGAATGCGACCAGGAATCTCGTCGTTTCTTTCTCGTTTAGCAGCTAGCTAGTGAGGAGATAAAAGTGCTAGTGTACTATTTGACAGACTATTACTGTGAGTTGTGGGCGGATAATTGTACTAACCATGCCTTTATTAAAGAAAGCGGTGACCCCGTCCGCTTAGGTGAAGCAAGGCCGTTTCCGGTTAAGCCGATAGTAGTAAAAAAGGGATATCTGTTTCAGCCACACCAAGTACTGGGACGGGCTGGTCGAGAGTGACACTCGCTAGCGCCCAGCGAAAGGCTACGTCCTGACAGCTACTCACGCTGGCGCTTGACCTTACAGCGCTGCTGGCAGTCAATACACCAAGTTAACTTAACCAACTTCTTACAACGATAAATAAGTAGGTGTGCAGCTACTATTTCCCCGCCGAGTTAGCCGCTAAGGTGCTCTACCCCTGCACCAACGCCGCCACGGCCACTTCAAAGCTGGCGCGCTCGGCTGCTTGCTGTACCTGAATGGGGGGGGCAGCGCGCACCTCGCAGTTGGCCAGAGAGCAGCGCTCGCAGGTTTCGTTCACCACTTTCAGGAGTAAGGCAGGGTCGTCGAGGAAGGCGAGTTGCTGGCGCAGGTTGTCGTCGCAGCGCAGGCCCACGGTCACGCTCATGGCGGGCTCAGTGGCGAGGCCCACGCGGGCCAGGGTCAGGCAGAGGTACTCGTCGGGGGTGCCCAAGTACTGCGAGCGCTGAGCCCCGAGCAGCAACTGCGGTGCAGAGCCAGCGGAAGGCAGGGCGCGGCCCTCGGCCAGCAAACGCAGGCTCACCCAGCGCCGGCAGTAGTGCTCGTGCAGCTCGTTGCCGTGAGGGTTGTGCTGGCGCGAGAGGTGCAGCTCCTTGGTCAGCCGGTAGGGTGCGTCGGCTTGGGGCTGGTCGAAGCGCAGGAAGAACAGACTGTTGAGCCCGAAGTGCTTGGGTAGTAATGTAGTGAAGCGCTGAATCAGCATCTCGGGGCTCACGTCGTAGCGCGTGAGCAAGGCCAGCAGCGCGGCCGGCTGCCACGTGGCGGCGCTGAATAGCCGGCGCAGGTCGCGCACTAAGCTGTCTTCCTCCATCAGCAGGGCGCTAGCAAAGTATGAGGCCCGAAAATTATTCAGCACTTCCTCAAACGAGCGGACTTCCAGTGGGTTAGGGCTGGCGTAGTGGCGCTCCTTCAGGCGCAGGTAGTTGTAGCCAATTTCCCGGCCCAGCACGAAGGCCTGCTGACCCTGGCTCAGAGTAGGCAATAGCAGCAGGGTCTTATTCTTGGGCTGAAACACCGAGCGCAGCCGCCCCGCCACGGCTACCGTATTGCTAGCCAACGCAGTACGGTCAATGGTATACCCATACTCCTGAGTCAGGATGGCGTCGAGGGCGGCCAGGTCGAAGGGGGGGGTAGGCACCAGTTGGTGGCTGGCCACGAAGGCCCGTACGTCCTGTTCCAGGTCCTCAAAATAGTTATCGTGCATCTCCTGATACGAGCGCAGCGCGGCTAGGTAAAAGTGCTCCTGCCGCAGCTCGTAGTTACGCGCAATCTCGAAAAGCGTGCTAATGAAAGCGTTGATTTTGGCCGGCGCGTTGGCAATCAACTCAAAGAGCTGAGCTAGTTCCAGGCCGTACATGGCCAGCGGAAAATCCTGCAACACCTTCGAACTGAGCAAGTCGGTAATGGGCTCTAGCCGGCGCGGCAAGGTGGTGGAAATCAGCTGGTCATAGCTTATGTTCAGATATTTACTAAAGCTTAGAATCTTATCGGCCTTGGGGTATTTTTTGCCCTTCTCAATCTCGTTGAGGTAGCTCAGGCTCACGTCGCAGCCCCGCGCCAGCTCGGCCGGCGACAGGCCGCGCTCCTGGCGCAGCTCGCGCAGCTTCAGGCCAAAAATGAGACGAACGACCTGGCCGTGATTGAGCATGAGAAGGGGGGTAGGGGAGTAGGACAGACTGCCAGTTGGCAACAGTAAATGGCTGGCTTGAGCCACGCAGTAAAAGTCTGGGCTACGGCGCGGTAGCTAAATCTAAAGTTTCTCAGAAAAAAATCAACGGGCAAAATCTGCCCTGATTAAGCTTGGGAGCAAATTTCCGACTCCTGCAAAGCTACTCGCGGCCAGCAAATTATTCATCTTTAGCGAATATTCGCTAAGTAATAAAATTCGCTGACGTATGTTTGTCCTACTGCTACCCACTGCGGCTTGGGTAGCCAGCCCCTGGGCCGCGTTGCACGTTGTTTTTCACCCTTACTGCTTCTCCTTATGACACTTACCGCCAATGCCCCGGTTGCCGCGCCGGCCTACCTCACCCCTGAGCGGGTGCGGGTCACGGGAGAATTTCGTCCCGAGTACGCGGAGATTCTAACCTTCGCGGCCCTGAATTTCGTGGCCGAGCTGCACCGGCAGTTCGACCCCACCCGGCGCGAGCTGCTGGCCCGACGCGCGGCCCGGCAGGTGGAGCTGCGGGCCGGCCAGCTGCCCGATTTTTTGCCCGCTACTCAGCGGCTGCGCGAGCAGGATTGGACCGTCGCCCCGCTGCCGGCCGACCTGCTCGACCGCCGCGTTGAAATCACGGGGCCAGTGGAGCGGAAGATGATTATCAACGCGTTGAACTCGGGCGCCAAGGTGTTTATGGCCGATTTGGAAGACTCCAACTCGCCCACCTGGGCCAACGTAATCGAGGGCCAGCGCAACCTGCGTGATGCCGTGCGCCGCACTATTAGCCTCACTACCCCCACCAAGGAATATAAGCTGAATGCCGAAACGGCCGTGCTCATGGTGCGGCCCCGCGGCTGGCACTTGCTGGAAAAGCATATTCTGGTGGATGGTGAGCCGATTAGCGGGGCGCTGCTCGACTTTGGGCTCTACTATTTTCACAATGCCCACGAGCTGGTACGGCGCGGTACGGGGCCGTATTTCTACCTGCCCAAGCTCGAAAGCCACCTCGAAGCCCGCCTCTGGAACGACGTGTTCGGCTTTGCCCAGCAGGCTGTTGCGCAGCCCAAAGGCACCATCAAGGCCACGGTGCTGATAGAAACGCTGCCCGCCGCCTTCGAGCTGCACGAGATACTCTGGGAGCTGCGCACGCACAGCGCCGGCCTCAACTGCGGGCGTTGGGATTATATTTTTAGTTATATTAAGCGCCTGGGCCTGAACCCCCAATTCCGGCTGCCCGACCGGGCCGAGGTGACGATGACGGTGCCGTTTATGGCTGCTTATTCGGCGCTCGTCGTCCAAACCTGCCACCGCCGGGGGGTGCACGCTATGGGCGGCATGGCGGCCCAGATTCCCATCAAAAACGACCCGGCTGCCAATGAGATTGCCCTGGATAAGGTGCGCCAGGATAAAGTAAGGGAGGCCCGCAATGGCCACGACGGCACCTGGGTAGCCCACCCCGGCCTGGTACCGGTAGCAATGGCCGTCTTCAATGAGCTGATGCCCAATGCTAATCAAATCGACAACAAGCGCCCCGACGTGCAGGTGAGCGCCGCCGACCTGGTGCGTGCCCCGCAGGGCAGCATCACCGAAGGCGGCCTGAAGCTAAACATCGACGTGGCCATCCAGTACCTGGCCTCGTGGCTGGGTGGCAACGGATGCGTACCGATTTACAACCTGATGGAGGATGCGGCCACCGCTGAAATCTCCCGCGCCCAGGTGTGGCAGTGGCTGCACACCCCCGGCACGCTCCTGGCCGACGGCCGCCCCGTTACCACGGAATTATACAAGTCAATAGTGCCCGGCCAGCTGGCCAAAATAGAAGCACTGGTGGGAAGCGAGGCGTTTGCTGCCGGCCACTTTGCGGAGGCGGCCCTCATCTTCGACCAGCTGGTGATGAGCGAGCAGTTTATCGAATTTTTGACCGTGCCGGCCTACGACGAACTGGCCTAACGCCGCCGCCCCGGCCGGCCCTACCCCCTCAGATTTTCTGGTGGACTCAATAGAGTCAACCGGTCAGTCGGCTTGCGCTGGCGGACCGGAGCCTCCCCCTTTGTCTTCTTTAAACCCTTCTATTCCCCCAACACCATGACTACCAACGCGAAGCGCATAACCGAAATTACGCTTGACTGGGCCACGAACTCCCGCTGGGCGGGCATTGAGCGGCCTTATTCGGCCGAAGACGTGGTGAAGCTGCAAGGCTCGGTGCACATCGAATACTCGCTGGCCCGGCAGGGCGCCGAGCGTCTCTGGCGCCTGCTGCACAGCGAAGAGTACGTGGCCGGCTTAGGAGCCCTCACTGGCAACCAGGCAGTGCAGGAGATACAGGCGGGCCTGCAAGCCATCTACCTGAGTGGCTGGCAGGTAGCGGCCGATGCCAACAATGCCGGCCAGATGTACCCCGACCAGAGCCTCTACCCCGTGGATAGCGTGCCGGCCGTGGTGCGGCGCATCAACAACGCGCTGCTGCGGGCCGACCAGATTCAGCACCTCGCCGGCAAGACCGACGTGCACTACCTGGCCCCCATCGTGGCCGACGCGGAGGCGGGCTTTGGCGGCAACCTCAATGCGTTTGAGCTGATGAAAATGATGATTGAGGCCGGCGCGGCCGGGGTGCATTTTGAGGACCAGCTGTCCTCGGCCAAGAAATGCGGCCACCTGGGCGGCAAGGTGCTGGTGCCTACTCAAGAGGCTATCAACAAGCTGGTTGCGGCCCGGCTGGCGGCCGATGTACTGGGCGTACCTACCCTCATCGTGGCCCGCACCGACGCCGACGCGGCCGACCTGCTCACGGCCGATGTAGACGTGCGCGACCAGCCCTTCGTGCGGCAAGAGGCCGACCGCACGCCGGAGGGCTTTTACCGCATCCGGTGCGGGGTAGAGGCCGCCATTGCGCGGGGCCTGGCCTACGCGCCCTACGCCGACCTCATCTGGATGGAAACCTCGGACCCCGACCTGAGCCACGCCCGCCGATTTGCCGAGGCTATTCACGCGCAATTTCCGGGTAAGCTGCTGGCGTACAACTGCTCGCCGTCCTTCAACTGGGCCGCCAAGCTGAGCGTCGCGAAGATGGAAACCTTCCGCGAGGAGCTGGCCGCGCTGGGCTACAAGTTCCAGTTTATCACCCTGGCCGGCTTCCACGCCCTCAACACTAGCATGTTTGAGCTGGCCCAGGCCTACCGCCAGCGCGGCATGGCCGGCTACTCCGAGCTGCAGGAGCGCGAGTTTGCGCTGCAAAAGGATGGCTACCAGGCCGTAAAGCACCAGTCCTTCGTGGGCACCGGCTACTTCGACGCCGTGCAGCAGGTCGTGTCGGCCGGTAAGGCCAGCACGGCGGCGCTGGTAGGCAGCACCGAGGAAGCGCAATTTTAGGCGAGAAGCGCGGTGGTGGGCTAGCC
>CAZZWL010000086.1:0-24373 GCA_964657755.1 uncultured Rhodanobacter sp. | reverse complement strand
AACATAACTTGTCTATTGAACATAACGGGCGTTATAAGGCCTGTTTTTGGCCCTCTTGCAGATAAACCCTGGCAAGCGGCACTTTAAGGAGAAGAATTGCTACTTTAGTAAGCTCTTTTTACTTTCCCCGATGCCCGCTGTGCCTGCTTCGCCTCCATTACCCGCTGTAGGGGGCTTCGACGACTTTGCCCTTACGCTGCTGGAAGTGGCCCTGACGGGCTTTATCGGGGTCGCACAAGAGTTCGAACAGAAAACCCCGCTAAGCCCTTGCAGCAACAAAGTTTGCCCCTGTGACAGCTAATAGACCTCTCTACAAGCAGCATCCAAGGCCACTGGGAGGTTATAACGACGAGGATAGCTACTCGCTTGCCTATTTCCTGCAGGATATTAAGTATTGACTATCAAAACTTTATAGTTTAATGGATTTCCTTAGCGGGGTTTTCTGTTCGAACTCTTGTGCGACCCCTACTACAAGCGTTGCTACTCCCTAAGTTGGTCGGCTTGGATATTTATTTCATAAGCAGACCCCTCAAATTCTGACAAGTAGTAGGGCTCGGATGGCGCTTAGCACCTGGAATCGGACTAACAGAAAAGCCATATGACCTCTATATTAAGCTCTTATCAAACAAAGGCCATCCTCCATGACCACGTATGTGTACCGAAAGCTAGTTTTCTTGACCGGCACTAAAAGTAAGGAGCACGTAGTTCTACGCGTACGATAAATCAGGTATTTATACGCTAGTTCTGGTTTTGACCGGCCATTAATTTTGACGCAGTCTTGGGAGCACATGGTCCTGATGGCTGTACGAAATAATATACTGAATAGCCTCTTTTCGTTTCCTGTTGCGCTACGCCAGCGAACTGCTAGCATCAGTGGCCCAACATATTAGCAGTCAACTACGTGCTGTTCTCCGTGCTACTGCGCCTACCCCGGCCAACTTAGCAACGGGGAGCCAGCCCGCTCAAGAGCCAGGTAGTTGCAGCCAAGTGGTTTCCTCTGCCCGAGTGGTGTGGAGGTTGACGTTAACAAAGAATGACCACCAGGACGATTTCATCGCCGTGTCGCCGGACAACGAGTGCTTCCCTACACTTCGCGGCACACTGCCTTTCCAAGCTGACGACGAGAATGCCTTGGTTAACTAACCCAAGAACTTGCCTGTGCCAGGCCAGCCGGATTAGTCATCGGGTAGCGGGTTCGGTACCTGCCCTGCCAACGCTACCGGAAGCCTTTGCAGCTGGCATAGCTTAAGAAGCTAGTCAGCATGTTGTTTTTTATTAAGTAAATAATTTTGTATTACACAATTATTTACTTAGTATTGCCTACCCCTCCACTCTACCCCTCTTTACTGCCATGAATGCAAGCTTATCATTGGTTGGCTTCGGTGTCAACCTGGTCCCCCTCGTACTCGACGGCTCCAAGCCCGTCACGGTACAAACTGTTTTAGATGCGTTTCAGGCCGCCTCGCAGTACCCCTTTTCGTATCAGGTGGTGCCCAGTCCTTATCGGCCGGGAGTCAATCTGGTATTTGCTCTGACTTATAAAGGCAGTACCCTGGCCTCTGAGTTAGCGCAGAGTGCCGGACAGGAAGAACGGGTTTGGCAATTCTACGTACTCAATGCGCAAGGTATGCCGGTCCCCAATAATTCGGGACAAGGCCGTCTGCCATTTGACCAATTCCTTCTTGAAGAAGGGTATACGGTGATATGGCGGCTGGTAACGGTCATTAAACAACCCATTGAAATTGCCAAGCGAGTTCGCAATGGCACGACGCCTGAACAGGCTGATGCGCGTCACAAAACCTACAAGCTGTTATAGTCCGCCCTATCGTGGGTTAACCTGACTCTCGAGAGCCGCTAACGTACCTCGTTGGCGGCTCTTTGTGGTCGGTCAGTAGGGGCGAATGAGGGTAGGAACAGCAAACCAGGGCTACCAAGCAGCAAGCAACTGGGAAAACCCTTCATCCACTGATTAAGCGGTGCGTACCTGTTTAGGCTAGCTAGCGTATCAATCGCTCGAGACCTTATAGCCGGCTGGTAGATAGGCCCCCCACCTGCACAAGCGTGCTTTTTGCTGCGGCAAGCAGCTATGAGTAGGTGTTCAACTGCTGGGATGCCCCCGGAATAGGATATGGCAGTCAGAATAAGTAGACCACAGCTGGTCAGTCAGCAGATGAAGCGAAGAAGTCCTGGCGGTAACGCTTCACACTGGCGCGACTGATGCCGGTAAGCGTGACAATCTCCGCCACGGACAAACCCTTTTCCAAAGCCTTGGCCACCTTGGCTAGCTTCTCGGCATCGCGCCCAGCTGGCTGGCCCAGGTGCTTGCCCTGCTGCTTGGCCAGTTCGATGCCCGCGAGGCTCTTCTGCCGGTTGTTCTCGCGCTCGTATTGGTTGAAGCTACTAAACACGCCAATGATCATCTTACCGGCCGGCGTACGCGAATCGATGCCTAGGTCCAGGGCCCGAAAGTGCACTCCGCGACGGTTAAACTCCTCCACCAACTGAATCGTGTGCACGGTGTTGCGCCCCAGCCGCGCCAGCCGATTCACGATCACTACGTCGCCTTCCCGCACGGCCGCGAGCAGTTCGGTCAGGGCCGCGCTGCTGGTGCGGGTACCGGAGACCTTCTCTTGCAAGATACGGGAGCACCCTGCCCGGGTCAGGTCGTCAAGTTGCGTATCGAGGCTTTAATCGGAGGCGGAGACGCGGGCGTAGCCGAACGTATGCTGCATGGCTCAGGAAGTATGGGTCACAAACATACGAGCCAAAAACTTTCAGAACCCACTTCTTGACCCGTCCAAACGCGGCTTTTTGGGTGGTTGGTGGGGTAGGAGAGGGGGTCGCAGAAAGGTGCGCCTTTTTGGTCAATCCTAGAACTTACGCATCAAAAATCCTGAACTCCTTTTCTAGCTCGTAAAGGCACCTTTAATTCGAAAGCCTGACGGCTATCACTAGTTATCAAACGGCCTTAGATGCAGCAAAGGCACTCGGCCAATTTTGATGCGTAGGCTCTGGGTCGACCACTATCATTTAGCGAAAAGCTTAGATACCTGGGATGGTATGGGACAAAGTTTGTGCAGCATAAACATACGTTGTTGAACAACTAAATGTGCCGAATCTTAAAATATAATATAAAAACAATAAAATGTTTAATACATAATTTTTTTGTTATTATACACATTGAGCTAGTCTAGCTAAAATATTTTTTAAATTCTTCTTGTGAGACATACTTTATGGTGTATACTTGCAGCACTATTACCTAGTTGACTATCAACACTGGAACCCCGCGCTACTCCTCCGCTCCAATTATATATTTTACGGGTTGCATTAGAATGCTTTATTATCCTATTGGGTAATAAAAACTTATTACTATGCCCTTCCTGTTCGGAGAATTTTTGCGCTATTAAGTTACTGACTATCTGATTTCACTTACCAATACCCATGCTTGGTTAATGGTAAGACGTGACGTCCGTACTGACATCTGAAGTCAGATAAGGCTGACAATAAGTGGTTTTCTGACGGGTATACTCTTCACTACGCGCACTTCGTTTCCTTTTCCCGATTCATGCCTCACAGCTACCCGTATTTTTGGTACTATCCCTGGTTCTGCAGGCTGGTCGGGCTAATGCTACTCGTGCTAGTGGCCTATTGCCCGGCCGCGGCCCAATGCTTACCAGCTGCCAGCTGCCAGCCTGGTAGCGCGCCGACTAACCCCTTGAACCTAGGTTTCGGAATCATGCGGGTCCGCTTGGCCAACCTAGATACGATTACTAATGGTGCCAGCGATGGCTACCAGGATTATAGTTGCCGCCGCCCTATATATCTAACCCGCGGTACGACCTACACTCTACAAGCTACTACAGGCCCAAACACTAATGAACAAGTGCGAGCTTGGGCTGATTTTAATCAAGACGGCAAATTTGACCTTGTTACAGAAGCTATTTTATCTTCGCTTGACCAGCCGCATATTGGGAGTTTCACTGTGCCAAGCAGCTTGCCAGTCGGTGCCAGCTTACGACTTCGCATTGCCGCAGACGATATAAATTCCCCCGTACCTGGGCCTTGTACTACCCCACAATATTCGCAGACGGAGGATTACCGCATCGTCATTACCGCCGCCCCGCTGCCCCCACCCCAAGCTGCTTTTGGTGCGCTAGATTCCGTGACTTGCGGGGCAGCCGTGCAACTACGTGACCACTCGCGTAATGCTCCCACCTCCTGGCGCTGGGAGTTGGGTGATGGTACCTATAGCACTCAGCAGCATGTTACCCACCGTTACGTGGCCGCCGGCACTTATACCGTACGCTTGCGCGTGTGCAATGCCAGTGGGTGTGATTCTCTGGCTAAGCCAGCTTGTATCGTAGTTCGAACAGACGGCCCGAAAGCAGCCTCTTGCCAACCCGCCACCCTGGCGTACTGCTGCCAATTTGGGGTAGACCAAGTACGGCTAGCAGGATTAAATCACCGACCCGGTGGGGGCGCAGCTAGCTACCAGGATGCCAGCTGCATTTACCGGGCTACTCTACGGGCTGATTGGCCTGATACGCTTCACCTAACGACTGGTGGCCAGGGGGCTCATGATGTACGAGTGTACCTGGACCTCAATAACGATGGCCAATTAGATCCTATTAAGGAACTGCTCTATCAGGGACTGGCTGTTAAAAGCCCAGCCATTCCGCTGCGTATTAATTCTACCCTGGCGGGCCTAGTCTATAACACCGCGTTACGATTGCGCATCTGTGCTGACTATGCTGGCAGCTCGGCCGTTGGGCCCTGCGCGGCTCCTCAGTGGGGTCAGGTAGTCGATTACTCCGTATCCATAATACCAAATACTCTCAAGCCGCAAGCGGCTTTTTCTCTCACCTATGCCGAGGCCTGTGAGCCGGTGAAAATTAGCGTAGTAAATACCAGTATAGGCAGTGTGTCTTATCAGTGGGACTTTGGCGATGGTACCACCACGTCAGTCGCTAATCCGTCGACGCATACTTATACTAAGGCTGGCATCTATACTATTCGACTAATTACCGCTGGACCAGCCGGTATTGACTCGACCCAGCAACAGACGGCGGTAGCGGCCTGTCCTACCTACTGTACCACAGGCGGCTGGGGCGGTAATGAGGACTCACCCTTGTATTTTACCCGGGTTACGGTAGCAAACATTGATAATAAAGAATTTCGGGGGCCTCGCGTAGGGTACCGGGACTTTACCCATTACGTAGCTACAGTGCACCAGGGCCAAGTGGTGGCCATACATACAGAATCACTGCCTTTCACCAGTGGAGGTAGCGGCCCTTGGGTACTTAGCACCGCTTGGATTGATTATAATCAGGACGGCAAGTTTAGTGCCTCCGAACAACTAAAAGAGAGTTCGGGATTGAGTCCGCAAATCATTTATTTCCAACTATCCCACACGGCCAGACTGGGGGCTACTCGCTTACGGCTAACCATGCATCTAGTCGTTAGCAATGAGGTACTTTATAGCAATGGCTGCCAGCCGAGTTCCTCTTTGTCGACCACCGAAGACTATACCCTCCTAATTTTACCTGAGCAGGCATCCCCGCGAACTGGATTCACGGCTGACTTACTTTCTTCCTGCAGTGGCCAAGTTCAATTCCAAGATACCACCTGGTCGTCACCCAAGGCATGGAACTGGAATTTTGGGGATGGCACAAGCTCTACGGAAGCTAACCCCCTACACACGTACGCAGGCCCAGGACTTTATAGTGTTTCGTTGGAAACGCGTAATGCGTATGGAACAAGTATGGTCCAGCGTATAGATTATATCACTGTCACGGCAAGTGAACAAGGTCCCCGACCAGCAAAAGTCACTTTATCAAACCGGATGCCTTACGGAAGCTATGGCATTGCTAGGGCCATGTTGTCCACCCTAACCTACGTAGGTGGGGAAAATCTGCCGGGCTACCGTGACGAAAGCTGCCAACAGCCTGCTTTGCATTTGGTCGCTGGTAGTACCTACCCCTTGTTGGTGACACGTACTCCACACCCGTGCTATTACCATGTGTACCTCTGGCTGGATGCCAATGACAACGGCGTTTTGGAACCGCAGGAACGAATTGATTCCCTGTACACTACAACTATTGACGAAACCCAGCGGGGATTTTTTACTGTCCCAATGGGGACCATACGTAACCGGCCGCTACGCCTGCGGCTCTATTGGCACGCGTTACGGATCAACGATTATCCTTTGGGCTCTCCCACTCCCGACCCTCAAACTCGTGATGAGGACTATGATGAGGTGCGAGATTTTACGGCATGGGTAGGGAGCACGCTTTTGGCCACTTACTTACCAACCGCCGTCCAGTCTTGGTCATATTACCCTAATCCGACCACCGGCTTACTAACTCTAACAGGGGTTAATGCAAGCAGTAGCATTCAGGTTATAAACAGCCTGGGTCAACTCATAGGCTGCTTTACTACAGTACCGGAAGCCGGCGGACAATACCAAGTGGATTTACATTCTCTTCCAAAAGGACTATACGTCATGCGCCTAAATGGTGTAGCTGGTACTAGACGAGTGACATTAGAATAATTTTTTTTTTCATCACATTCCCCCTCACCCCCCTTTTCCATGAAAGTCTCTTACCAAATTTTAATTTTTTGCCTGAGTTTTTTCTGGTGGGTGAGTCCATCGGCTTTTGCGCAAACAGGGGCAAAGGTGGCCTGTCCATGTGAAACATGCGGGCCCTGTGCGCCCACTAACCCTTGCCCCTATGGGCTTTCGTTGTCAGGTTCCACGGCCTATGGACCAGTCCCATCCGATGGAGCGGGCAATGGTGTAGCTTATCCGAATAGTGCAGCAAGTGGCATTGTGGATGTCTACACCCCCGTTACATTAACTGTTAATGGCTACAACGTAGGACTTTGCGTGTGGACTATATACACGAGCACAGGATCTGGACCTAGCTCGTACACCAGTTCTTCGAGCGGGAATCAGTTATACATTACGCCTCAACAACCGGCATCTATGTATGCTCCTAACGGCACGTTAAATGGAGATCAGTCCTACTCCATTTTCTGCTCCGTGAGTAATAATGGGTGTAATCAAAGTACCAGTATGGAGTATACTTTATACTCTAGGCCCGCTACCGGATCAAGTCCTGGACCAGGTCCCACGCCGGATCCTACGCCAGTTCCCGGGTTACAGGCAACACAAGCACAAGTAGAGACTTATCCAAGTCCAGCAGACCAGCATATTATCGTGTCAGCTACCAGACTGGTAGGCACTGAAGCATTTATTTATGATAGTCACGGAATATTGCAAAAAAGAGTCGCTATTACTGGGTCAACCGAAGTGCCGACGCAAAATCTGAAATCAGGCATCTATTATTTGCGCGTGAAATCAACGAATGGCAACAGTATCCAGAAAAGAATCATAATTAGCCATTAGTACTTGTAAAAGCTTGGGTTTAGTGGATTAAATAGGCCCTTAGCAGTGGTGCCTAGTGCTACGCATTTTCAAAACATTTTCAAATAGAATATTTATGAAATTAAATTTTTTATTTTTTCTCGCAATCCTGCCTGTTTGTTTCTGCCTTCATGCGCAAATTCCTGCGGCACCAGTGGCTCTGCCAACACCTAATGCCGCTAATCTGGGGACGTACGGCAATTATCCAGTATCCTATTTTACCGGTGCAGCTGATGTAACTATTCCGTTGCATACTATTTCCGGCGGAGCCACAGCTATGCCCTTAAGCTTAAACTACCACTCATCCGGTTTCCGTCCAGATGTTCATCCGGGTTGGGTTGGGATGGACTGGACGCTGAGTGCTGGTGGTGTTATCAATCGGGTGGTTAACGATGAATCTGATGAATGGTATTTTACCCAAGGTGGTGCTTCCCAACCAACATTAACTGGCTATTTGTGGCCTGCCTTTCTAAATGTAGCTGCATGGGATCAAAAACCAGCTATTGATAACATTGCTAAAAATTTGTATATAAATGATACTGAGCCTGATAAGTTTACGTTCAGTCTGCCTGGTTACAGCGGCGAGTTTTATCGGAGTGCTGAAGGTGGTCTAAATGCAAAATGGCAGGTTAAATGCGATAAACCCATAACAGTTGATTTTATTCCCAATACACTAAATGATAATGGTTGGCCATTATTAACTCTTCCTTATACTTATCCAAATGGCGGTTATTACGCGACTTCCATAGCAGGATTTGTTATTACAGTTGAAGATGGAACGCAGTATATGTTTGGCCATCCCTCTGGGACGCCAACTGCCGCTATTACCGCAATAGAGTATAGCATGAACATGTTCAATCAGCGAGCATACCCCTGGATAGCTACCGCTTGGTATTTGACAAAAGTAACGAGTCCAAAAGGACCTGTTACTAATCTCACCTATGCACGTGATATAGCTAGCGATGGAGAATTTACTTGCGCTATGTATAGCAGCTTAAATGATTATGTGAGCAATGGACAGAATACTACTTCAGGAGGATTTTTTGCTGCTTCTTTCTCTTGTTATCAAGCTTCTACAGCCGGTTTACCAGGTTCATACGGTGGGCATCTACTCGCCCCTGTTTATTTATCATCCATTGAAACCCCTACAGAAAAAGTTACTTTTTACCGCTCAACCAGTACCGAAAAAAGATATGATAGAGCCATATTCTCAAATAATTACCTTGGTACCGGCACGGTTAACTCCAGCTTTCCTTATCTTGAAGATCCCAATTGGAATGCCAATGGCTATTCATACACACTAGATGACTGCCTGGCTCGGCTACAATGGAAACAACTCGACTCCATTCAAATAACCACACAAGGTACTCGGCTGCGAAGTGCTGCTTTTACTTACACTCATGACAGCACAGTTCCTCTAACGCTTTTAAACGTTCAGGAAAAAGGGGTGCGGGCCTACAAACCAGCCTACCAGCTTTCTTACTATACTGGTCAATATAAGAATGTTACCTACGCAAGTCTACCGCCATACGTTTCCAACCAAGTTGACCATTGGGGTTATTTCAATAACCATTTTAGTTTTCCCAACCGTAGTCAGTCTAACTATTGGCTCGATTACAAACTCCAACGTGAGGCTAGTACAGACCGCACCGTTTACTTAAGCGGCATGCTAGCTAAGATTACTTACCCAACGGGCGGTAGCACGGAGTTTGAATATACCCAGCATCAATACAGCAGCCAATTAGCGGAAGTGCGCTCTGGGCCCCTCACAACCTACAACTCCCCCCAAATAGCCGGTGGAGTGCGCGTTAGTAAAATGCGTAGCTACTCCCCTGAAAATCCAGCAAATGGAGTTGAGAAAGAGTATTTTTATGTTAGTAATTATACTAGTGGGGCTGATATTAATTCGTTGCCTTGCAGTGGCGTCATGGGCGGGGTTACCTCCTATTATTTTGCCAACTATACGGTTCCCGCAACTGATGGTGGTAGCGGTTCCTTTACTCAAAACGTATTTTCCTCCCAGCCTGTACTACCTGGTTGCCTCAACGCGCAGGGCAGCCCGATTGGCTACACACAGGTGGTAGAAAAACAGAGTGACGGGGGCTATACCAAATATACCTTCTCGAACTTCGACAATGGGTACAAGGATGAAACAGCCTCACCCAATAATACTTTACAAAGTAGCCATACGGCTTACGAACCCTATTCTTCGCTAGAGTTGGAGCGCGGCAAGCTGCTTTCCGAAGAAAATTATGATAAGAACAATCATAAGGTAAGGCAGAAAACCATTGCTTATGCAGCGCAGAATAAAGACGTTGAAGCGGACGGCTATGTACGAGCAGTTAAAGCAAAGTCATTTGCAATATGTGGTACCGGCATTAATTATGAAGAAGGTACTGCCTATAAAGTATACACGTTTTCTTTTCCACCAATCCAGGAAATTGAAACAGTCTTTGATGAAAATGGCTTAAATGGGGTAGCTACCATTAAAAACTACCTTTACGATGACTATACGCATCGGCTGGTAAAGTCGGTGACGGAGACGGATAGTAAGGGGTTAACGGTGGAGTCCCGTTATAAGTATCCCCTAGATTTTGCTTACGGGAGTGCAACACCGAATGACCCCACAGCAAAGGGCATTGCACTTATGAGGGGTCCGATCCATATGGTCGGTTTACCTATCGAAACGACTCACCTGCGCAACGGTAATCTCATGGGGGCTACTGTGGCCTTATACGCAGAATTTTTGCCTAATCAAGTACTTCCTAGCCAAGTACTGGAACGCAATCCCGTACAGCCGCTTCCTTTGGGACAATACACTTCTCCTAGTTTCTCAGATATGACTGCGGGAGCACGGTTTGTTATTGACCCTAATTTAACACCGATATTGAGCTTAAGTAACTATGATAGCAATGGTAATCCAAGTAGTGTTACTAATCGTGGAGCACTAACGACTAGTTACCTCTGGGGTTATGCCAAAACATATCCTATCGCAAAGGTTGAGAATGCAGATGTTAGCCAGATTTTCCACAGCAATTTCGAGGAGGGTTTAGGATGGCAAACAAGCGCCACGCCCTCTGCTTACACTAATTTTTCTTATGACACTCAACAGTCACGTACTGGAACAACAGCTGGGGTTATGTATTGTCCAGATCCGCAGAATATGAATCATAGCTTTAGTACTACCCCTTTAACTATTTCTCTTACTGCTACTAAGAAGTTTGTATTGTCTGGCTGGGTATATAGTGAGGGGCCAACAGCTCAACTCTGGCTCTTTATGTATCAACCAGGGCAAACTGGCTATAATTATACTCAGGTTGATTACGTAGCTATTAATCCCTCTACCCCCGGAAATACCAATCAATGGGTGTATCTAGAAAAAGAGATAGATGTACCTGCTAGCATTACTAGCTTAAACTGTCGTTTAACCAATTATTATAATGGAGCGAGCACGGGTGGGGGCCGCGTATGGTTTGATGATGTGCGTATTCATCCTGCGGATGCCAAAATGACTACCTATACGCACCGGCCTGGCATTGGCATGACAAGTATTTCGGATGCTAATAATAGACCAGTTATCTACGAGTACGATGGGTTAAGCCGCCTATGGGTGACGCGCGATCAAAACAGGAATATCGTAAAGCATTATCAATATAATTACCGTCAGTGATAAGCTTAAGATTCTGATGACTTTCAAGTTGTATTCGTTTTATTACGCAATGCTCATTATCTTAAATAAAAGTCTAATGAAGAATTTTTACATAATTTCTTTCCTGTTAATCTTTACTTCACAGTTTGCTTTTCATAATGTAAAAGCACAATGCAGTACGCCTGCTACTGGGATTAATAGAAGTAATCCTATCCAGATAGGCTTTATTAACCCAACCTGTCAGACATCTTACTCAAGTGTTTTAGATACTTATTGCTACGGGAATAATTACGATGCTGCTGGGCCCTTATATAACACTAATGGCCAGGCTAGTAATGATATTTTCTACCAATTCACGTTAACAAATACGGGGAATATTACCCTATCCCCTTGTGGTCCGGGATTTCAAGAATATTTGCATTTACTTGATAGCAATGGAAATTGGTTAGCTACTTCCAGTGGCTACTGTGGCCAGTCAGGCTCCATTATTACACAATCGCTTGCCAGCGGCACCTATTACATAGTAGCGGAAAAGCCGGGTACAACTAATGGGAGTATTTTCTTCTCCCTAACCACTTCCGGTCCACCCGCTCCAGTGGGAGCTGGAATGTTTAATGCAGTGAATGTAGGTGCTGTAAGTATCTGTGGGCAAGCTTATACCAACACGCAAAATAATAGTCCTGGCAACTGCTTTGGCAATCACTATGACAGCCGTCTTACTAATACCCCCACTGGGCAAAGCAGTGACGATATTTTCTACCGGTTTACCTTGTCGGAGAGCGCTACTGTTAATATTAATACCTGTGGGTCAACTACTACGAGTGGTAGCACGCTGGACACCTTCTTACACCTACTTGATGCCAATGGTGCGCAATTGGCCTACGATGATGATAATGGGCCACTCTGCTCAGGACTCAGCGCCTCACTACAACAATCCCTCGGACCAGGCACTTATTACGTAGTTGTCGAAGGCTGGTCATCCAATGCGGGCAATATCTTAACAAGTATTCAGACCTATGGTACAGGTAGTTCAGCTCCACTAATCAGTGTAACGCCTAGTGCTCCGGCAGTAGACGCTGGTTTTTCAGTCGCCCTCACTGCAAGTGGGGCTTGCTCCTACTCGTGGGCACCAGCCACCGGCTTGAGCGCTACAAATAGTGTCAATGGCACGAGTATCACGGCAACCCCTGCGACGACAACGACCTATACCGTAACTGGAACTACCTATAATGGGCGGACTGGTACTGCCACCGTTACAGTTACGGTCAAGCAAAATATGAATTCGGTTGCGACCAATACCGTCCTTGTCCCTGGGAAGATGACAGCGGCCGATGTAATCAACATGGCCAATTACAATAGCAGTACCGGCGAA
Organism: uncultured Rhodanobacter sp.; assembly: GCA_964657755.1. Lineage (GTDB taxonomy): Bacteria > Bacteroidota > Bacteroidia > Cytophagales > Hymenobacteraceae > Hymenobacter. Next base: position 11,926 of record CAZZWL010000086.1, on the reverse strand, counting down.
CTAGAGAGGAAGCAGCAGATTACCTACTTAGATGGCCTTGGGCGACCTGTTCAAAATATTCAAGTGCAAGGAAGCCCTAGCAAGCTGGATGTCGTCGAACCCATCGTGTATGACCAAGTAGGCCGTACGCCCACTACGTATCTGCCTTTTACTGGCGGAAGTACTGGATTAGGTACGAATGGGTACTACCAAGCTGATGCGCTTACCCAGCAGGGGCTATTCTATCAACCAAATTCAACGTTGACCCGCGTAGCCAAGGATAATACTCCTTCTGCTACTCAAGTCTACGATGGATCTCCCCTAAATCGCGTACTTGAACAAGGAGCGCCTGGTGCTACTTGGCAACCTGGAACGGGCCATACCACTCGGGTTACTCACCGTACTAATACAAGCGGAGAAGTTAGGGAATGGGTGTATGATTATGCCACGGGCATATGTTCTGCGGCTACTACCTACCCGGCGGGCACATTAATAGTCACTGAAACACGGGATGGTCAGGATGGTCTTGTTACCACATACGTTAATACAGAAGGTAAAACAATACTCAGACAAGTGGAAGCAGCTTCAGGGTCTGCGAACTCATTGCTTACCTACTACGTATATGATGATAGCAATAATTTACGCTTAACTATTTCTCCTCAAGGCTATGTGAATCTACCAACCAGCTTTACTTGGCCTGATGCTAATAGTTATTTAGCCTTTGCCCGAAACTGGTGCTTTCGTTACACCTACGATGGGCGGGGGCGCTTAATTGAAAAGCAGTTGCCGGGAACTGATGCAACAAGAATGGTATATAATAAGAATGATCAGGTAATACTTATTCAGGACGGCAAACAACGAGCTAATAATGGTAATAGTTGGACTTTCTCTAAGTATGATGCCCTAAATCGTTTGGTGATGACGGGTACTATTGGCTTGGCAAAATCCCAGGCTGATTTGCAAGCCGATGTAGAAGCGGAAACTATCCTATTTGAGGCACCCGATGCCTCATCTGTAGGATATACCTTTAATACAGCTTATCCACGGGGAATTACAGAAAGCAATTTGCTTACTATCAATTACTACGATAAATATAATTATGGTTACCAACAAGACAGTCGAGTTCTCGGCAGTGTTAGTACCAAAACCAACTTCGTACGTGGTCTCTTAACAGGTGCATCAGTCCGTCAAGTTGGTCCTAATGGACCTATTACGACTTCCTGGCTTACTTCAGTAAACATGTATGATTCAGAAAGCCGCTTGATTCAAACTCGTAGTTTGAATCATCTGAGTGGTGTGGATGATATGGTAACAGTCTACGACTTTGCTGGCCAAGTACGAGAAACTCATCTAACCCACACGAATTATTCTAATACGCCCTATAAGATAGATAATCGGTTCACCTATTACACGACTACTGGGCGCGTATTAACTGCCTACCAGAGTACAGGTGGACAGCCTGAAATTATTTTATCCCAAGTTCGCTATAATGAATTAGGCCAAGCAGTAGACAAGCGCCTACATAATCCTTCTTGGCAATTTAGCAACGTGTTCATGCAAAAGGTGGACTTTCGGTATAACATCCGTGGCTGGATGACCAACATTAATGACCGCGACTTGAGTAATGGGACTGCTGTAGAAGGGCAAGTAGCGGATCCTGATGGATCGATCGCGGATCCGGACTTGTTCGGGATGGATATTTGTTATAATGATCGCCTACATAAAGGGTTGGCTCAGTACACAGGTAACATTGCCGAAGTTTTATGGAAAACACGTAAACCTGCTACTCAAGGCAGTGACCCGGCAAATATTCTCCGCGATTATGCTTATAGCTATGATCGGGCAAATCGTATTACCCTGGCCGACTACAATACATATGAAAATAATGCCTTTGTCAAAAACCTGACAGATTTTTCAGCCTCAAATATCACCTATGATAATAACGGCAACTTGTTGTCAATGACTCGCATGGGAACGGTAAATGGGTCGAATGCTACCCCCGTGAAAGGTGTATTAGATCAACTGACGTACTACTATTCTCCCACTACAGGTAATCAGTTACAAGGAGTCATTGATGGGGCTAGTGCATCTAATTCCAGTCCCACCCAAGACTTCAAAGGTGGTGCTCAAAAGCTGTATGAATATGACGAAAATGGTAATCTCAAAACAAATCAACAAAAGACTATAAATTCTGCTATAAGTTACAATTTACTCAACCAGCCTACGTCTATTAGTTTGGCGGCCAACCGGATAGAGTATACCTATACAGCCACTGGTACTAAGCTACAGAAGCGCGCTTATAGTTATGGCTCTTTGGTAAGCACGACAGACTATGTAGGTCCATTCGTTTATCAAACACCTGCCTCGCAAACCGGACCACCAGTCCCAGCTTTTGCTCAAACAACCGAGGGACGGGTATTATTTACTTCTGGTACAACGGCCCCATCCTTAGCCTGGAAGTACGAGTATTTCCTTAAGGATCACTTGGGCAACTTGCGGTATGCTTTCCGGGCTGATAAGGATAATTCGGGAGCTACTACTCAACTTAAGGCGGGTATGGAACTAGCTAGTGCCACTACAGAGGAGCAGCAGTTTCAGCACGTGGCCGAAACGCGCTTAGCTGATCCCAACCACGCACGTACGGGCTCCTACGTGGCCCGGCTCAATGCGCAGATGGGACGACGCGATGGACCTAGTATCCGAGTAAAAGTAGCCGCTGGCGATAGTATTCGCGCGGAGGTATATGGCCGCTACGATCGTGGAATAGTAGCGGGTAGTCTTTTCCAAAAAGGGGCACTCCTTGCGGGTGGCCTAACAGCGGGGATACCTAGCTCGACAGGTACTGACCAAATACAACCAGTAACAGCCCAGCGACGCTGGCTACCCTTTGTAGGGGCTAGTCTGGCTGTGATTCCGCAACTATTAACGGCGAAGCGAGCGCAACTTCCTATTGCATACCTGCGCTACGATGTGTTTAATAAGGATAGTCAACTAGTTTCAACGAAGATGCAGCCTATTCAACGTACAGCCGTTGACGAATGGCAACACATACAGGCCGGGACTAAAGTGGATAGTGCAGGCTTTGTGCAGGTAAGTTTAGTTAACGAGAGTAGAATACCTGCTTACTTTGACGACTTTACTTTAAGTACAGTAGCACCAAGCCCGTATCAGGAAAACCACTACGACCCTTTCGGCTTGAATCTAGTAGGCATTGAGCAAGATGATGTACCTAATTCAACTTTTCAGTATAATGGAAAGGAAAAACAGGAGGATTTCGGACTTAATTGGACCGACTACGGCGCTCGAATGTATGATGCCCAACTGGGAAGATGGCATACTATTGACCCATTAGCTGAAACAAGCATTACAAATAGTCCATATGTTTATGGTCTTAACAATCCTGTTTTATTTATTGATCCTAATGGAATGGCATCTCGCTATAACTGGGATAATAAGACTTATGAAGATGAACAGGGTAAGGAAGTTAGTTGGAAACAAGTTCAAAAAGAATACGGTATTAGCCCTAATGATGGAGAGAGTGAAAGTAGCGAACAAGGAAGTAGTAATGTATCGAATATACCATGGCTTCCATTCAAGAAAAGTGATTTAGCTAGTTATTATAGCAATAGGCATAATAATGCTGTTGGATCAGAAAACGATTTAGGAGATGAATTCGAGAATATTTTCGAAGATTACAGTAGCAGTGCTAATCCAAGAATAACTCGCAACAATAATCCAGCAATTCGTTTTGGTAGCCCACTTGGCGACCCAAATAGCCGTAATACTGAACCAGATTTCGTTGGATCATCGTTGATGTATGGGCTTTTGCCAATACAAAATAGTCGGTGGTTCGAATTAAAGGCAAAAGGTGGTGGGCTTTATTTGTCTTCAAATCAATATCAGATGCAAGGGCATATTGATAATCTGGCTTACGAGTTTCGGCAAGAAATAACCAATTATCTTTTTCGACCAAATCTTACACTTGTTACCACAGCAGATGTGTCTTTTTCGAAGACTATGCGTATCTACGCAAACAGGCATAGGGTTGCTTATCAGCACTTTATATCACAATACCGTACTATCGGACCTCTGGTTCAATTCCGTTTTGTTCCGGCGAAAGGCTCTTTACCTTAGTTTTACATTAATAATCTCTATTATGAGTCACGCACAAGTTCCAGCCGCACATCCATTATATCACCGTATTGTTACGAGTGCTGAAGCTATTGCTTTTATAAAAGCCAATGGCCTTACTCTGAGAGATTTTAATTTAGAATATCAGCCGCCAGGACGCTCAGTATTAGTTTATCCCTTACCAGAAGGCGAAATAGTAGTGATCGAAGCGCGTGCGCGCTTAGATTATCCAGCAATAATTTTCAAAACAATAGCTGGATTTGAACAATGTATTGCGTTAGATTCCTTTCCAGTGGCACTTAGTGAAAGGAGTTGGCTCGAAATAAATGCTCACCAAATAAAACATTTTTTAGAAAAACCTAGTTTTTACGCAATGCCTTTGGAGAAATATTTAGGTATTAAATTGCCCTTTCAATCAGTGAAAGATTGTGAACTAGCCTATGCCAAGGTCAAAACATATGTTAATGACTCAAGTAATTCAATTAATTTTAAGGATAATATTGGACATTGCTTCTCACTAGCAATGACACAATATTTTGTAGAAAAGGAAAATTATGCGTGGTATTTCAAAAAAGAGTATAATATATATAATCCTTTTTATAATGTTTTTATAGTAAAGCAATATAAAGGTTATTATTTCTTTTCAAATATAAACGATATAGCTTCTTCTTGCATGAGACTAGAATCTAGTGCTTCTTTTGAAGAATTTTATAGACGTGTAATTCAAGAGTAAGGTGTTCTTATCAACTTCCTGTCAGCTTCCCGCCTAAGTGAGCCGATTGGCAACAGAGAGAAGCCTGCCTCGCTGTAGGGGGTTCTTGTTGATGATACTGTTGGCGAATTGGTTTTTAAGCCCTTGCTGAAGGCATTAATCTCTAGAAAGCTGCCTGAATGGTCTGAGCTAAATACATATTGTTCGGCCAGTCAACGATTCGCCAACAGCATCCGTTTGCAACAAGAACCCCACAAGGGGTTCTTGTTGCAAACGGGCGGTTTTACACGCTAAGCAATTAACCGGTTGATTTTTTGATTGTTGCCAGTACTAAATTTGAGGCATATCAGATATCAGAAAGGAAATCCTTTTTGATATGCCTGGCATACCCTCAAAATTGCTTAGAATCGCCCTTTTTAAATAGGTTTTTGGGCCACCCTTTTTGATAAAGGGCTTAGCGTGTAAAACCGCCCTTTAAGAAGAAGTACCCTCATAAGGCGGTGGAATTGATGCTGGTCGAGGTTATTTCGCATGAAACAGTGCGCCAGGTGCTCAAAAAAACGAGTTGCAACCTCACCGCCAGCAGCACTGGTGCTTGGGGCAGTGACCGCCGCGTTTGTGGCCCGGATAGAGTACGTGATGGCGGTGTACGAGCGGCCGTATGACCCGCGCTTTCCCGTCGTTTGCTTCGATGAGCGCCCCTGCGTGCTGCATGGCCAGCCGCCCGAGCCGCTGCCGCCGGTGCCAGCTCAACCTGCCTAGAGCGAACAACCGGCCAAGGCCGAGCGGCCCCGACGCGAAAGCAGCACCTATGTGCGCCAGGGCACGCTCTGCCTGCTGGCCGCTTTTGAACCAAGTACGGGCCAGCACCTAGTCGAGGTTTCGGCCTACCGTACCGGGGCCGACTACTGCCGCTTTATGCAGGACCTTTCGGCGGCTTAACCACAGGCTAAAAAAATCGTGTTGGTGCGGGATAACCTCAACACTCATACCGACGCCGTCTTCTACCAGCACCTGCTCGCGGCGGAAGCTCGCTTACTGGCCGCGCGTTTCGAGGTGCATTACACTCCGAAAAACGCTTCCTGGCTCAATATGGTCGAACTCGAACTCTCCGCCATTGCCCGTCAGTGCCTGCACCAGTGCATTCCCACCCTACAAGAACTCACCGCCCACGTCACCACCTGCGTGACCCAGCGCAACACCACCCGCGCCACCGTCCACTGGCAGCTTAACCTCGAAAAGGCCCGCACCAAACTAGACCGGCACTACCAGAAAATTAGGATAACCAACTCCTCTGCCTAAGTACTAGCACCTGAGCATACAAGTGGTTCTGACCCAGGATTATTATGATTGCACTTATTTTTGCTAGTATGCAAGGCTCCCGACTGTCTCAGCAAAAGCAGGTGGTTATTTTGAGACAGAGCGCAGAATTTTTAGGCATACAACTAACAGGTAGTCAGTTATTCGCAAATCCTGCTGACAGAACACCTGTCGGAAACGTTGCGAGAAGTGCTTAGTGTCGGAATCGCTTAACAAAAAACGCTGCCCCCTACGAGTCAGCGCTTTTCGTGAACCAGCCACCCGGCCAGCTGTAGTCCTTCTACCCAAATATACCGTCCTTTGCTTTCTGCGCCAACGAGTAGCCGGACGAGCTTACTACCCGGGCTGGTTCGCATCGAAGATGTAGTCTAAGCCCGGCGCGGCGAGCTGATACACGGAACAATCCAGTCGTGCACCCCGCCCACAGCTCGGCACCGCCTGGGGCGGGCACGGTTTCGTGCGGGGGAAACTTGGCGCGGTTGTCGGCGTCAAAGCTCCACTCGCCGCCGGTGGGCTGGCCGTCGGGCTCGAGCAGCAGCCGGCGCTGCTTACGCTGAGCTACGTAAAAATCGGTCTGAAAGTAGCGCTTACGGCCGTCGAAAAAAGCATTCGCCGGCCCCACCTAGTTGAGAAAATTGGGACTGGGGTGCACTGTGAGGGTTAAGCCGACTGCGGATGCGGCCGTTTTGATGCGTCGCCGTAGCCAGTCGTCGACCGGATCGATGACGTGCAGTTGGCCTAGGCCGTGGATGCCGCGCGAGCAGCTGCTGGCTGCCGCGTAGGCTGGCCCCCGTAGGGCAGGCGAAAAATAGGGTGGGTTGAGTAGCAAAACAGCTAAGCTGCCCGAAAAAATGGGGCGAAGTTTTGCAGGTGGCACGCTCAATAGGTAACACCGTAAAAATACCTGTTTTTACAAAACGCGCATTGCGGTACTAGGATGCAAAACAAAAGCAACGTTCCTTTAAAGCTGACTTAGCTTTAAACTCGTATCACAATGGTTAACATGAATTTGCGAATCGGTTTGGTACTATGCGTTACTAGCACGCTGTGTTGCTTATCAGCAGCAATAAAGCCGCGGGTTTTGGGTAGTCCCAAAAGCAGAAGTTCCGCCCTAGCTGCTAAAGATGGTACTACTGCCATCCCGGAATTTATGCGTATTTATAATAACTCTGCTACTACAATATATGATGTAAGCATTGTTTGGGTCAATAGTGATACTGACCACCAGGCTAGTATTGACTTCGTGTCGCCCACCTGCAACCTCTACGGTATTCCTCCCGCTACCGACACCTTAATAAGACCCCATTTTATTAACCGTCGAGGAGGTTCGCAGGCCCCTACTAATTCCTCATCCTCACGGGATAAACAGTACCTACCGCCTGGTAGCCAACCACCGTTTGTAACCATACTACCTGGCCCGAATACAGGGTCAAGTATAGGTGTTTTCTCAAGCGTTTTTACCAATGGCATGAGAAACTCCGCATCGTTGGGACCTCACTGTTATGTGGACTTGCAGCCAACAGGACCTTCTTCATACACAATGTACTTGGTGCTACAAGGGCGCAAATCTTTTTACGAGCGTATTGATGGAACTAATGGCAAACCAGATTATTATGATACAAATTTGGTAGCAATCGGGCCGCCAATTTATATTCATTTTAACATGTATCCCTCTAAGCAATTTTATTTTCCTTATGTAACAAATTCAAAAGACAATTATAATGATAATATTAAAATCAACGCAGCGCAGCACACCATTACCATTGTAGAATAATTCAGCGTTTGTAGGGAATATTACTTAGCACCTTAATTCAATATATTCAGGCATGAAAAATCTCCTACTGTTTTGCTTACCATTCATAAGCATTGCCGCTCAAGCACAAGTAACACCAATACACCCGATAAATCCAATAGACCCTCATCCTTTTACAATTGTTAACAAATCTAGCAAGGTAGTATATGAAATAAGCATTGTATGGACCAAGAATGATGATAGCCACACGGCTAATATTGATTTCTCGGCGGCCACCTGCGCACCATATGGCATCCCCCCTGGTGACACCCTGATAACTGTTCATCATATGCATGGTAGTGGCACAGTACCCACCACGCCTCCAGTACTACCGGTGATGCCGCCTTCAGACGCCCACACATCCCCTGGACCTCATACAGGTTCCAGTACAGGTGTTCAATCAAGCGATTATAGCGTTGGTTTGACAAATCACGCATTCTTAGCGCCCCAATGTGACGTGATAGCTAAACCAACAAAACATAGCGATTATGTAATGTATTTTAAGCTGCAAGGCTGCACTGTTGCTTACAAGCCTGTGCTCAAGTCCGACAATAAAACATCTTACGTTACAGAATTACAATATTCTACTCAGCCAATTTACATACACTTTGAACTCGATGAATCAAACCACTTATTTTTCGCTCATGCAACAAATGCATTAGATAACTACGGCAGTAATTTCAAAATTGATGCAATAAATCAGCGTATTAATATTGAGGATTAATGACAAAGTCTTAGAAATACTTCCCTGCGAAAAGCAAAGCCCTGCTTGAATACGACTTGTCCTTACTCAAAACGTAAACGCCCTTCCCGCCATATGGCGGGAAGGGCGTTTACGTTTTGAGTAAGGACAAGCTACGGGCCGCAGCGGTTTTTTCGGGGCTTATTTCTTACCGTAATAATTGCTAGTCATATTTACTAACCGGGAAGCTAACCCATAATTTATAGCACGATGAATGTCAATACTGGCCTTCTTATAGCAGCGAGGGGATAAAATTACTATAAGCAGTTTTGAGTCAGGGTCAAAAATCCGTAACTTATTGACCTACGGTCAATTGCAGCCCGTTATGTTAATAAGTCCGGAAAATAGGGTTCAGAAAAGCAGTCCAAAAACAAACAGCTCTTTGGTTTATTGGACCCAACTTTTTGAGCCGTGCCAAAATGCAAGTTGGCTCAATATGAGCTACATAAAATATAGTATTTATCCTTAGAGTAAGTTTGTTCCCCGGCTGCTATAAGAAGGCCAGGGTAGCCATAGCAGGGGTGGCCCGGGGCTGAAAGCCGAGCTACCTAGCTTACGGCCAAGTAAGTCGCTAAGATGTGGGCACTTGGTGCCCTACGTTTATCCCAGCCTGGAAGGCTGTCTAGCTGGCAAAAGCACCCAGCGAGACGACGTTTATAGTTAGGCGTCGAGTAGTGGGCCGGCTAGCTGCGCTACTCACCCTTTACCGAGTAGCTGGTAGGGTGTCCGGCTCGTACACCCCTACCTTTTCCTACAAGCCGAGTTTCTGCGCAGCGTTATGCTGGCGAATGTTGTCAAGGCGGGTGTAGCGGCGAATCATATCTGTGGTCTTGTGCTTGGTCTGGTTCATCACCTCGGCATCATCGGCCCCGTTGAGCTTGGCAATGGTCACGAACGAGGCCCGCAGCGAGTGAGCCGTGTAGGACGCGCCCAGGCGCAGCTGCACAATCTCGTTCAGGCTAAACGTGCTCAGCCGGCGGCGGCTCAAGCGCTGCCCCTTGTGAAAGGACAGGAACAAGGGCCCGCTCGTGCGGCCATGTTGCTGGAGTAGTTCCAGCCAGTCCTTAACGGCGCGCACTGGGCAGCTGCGCCGGTCGGGCGCAAAGAAGATGGCCTTCTCTTCGGCCTCGCCTTTCTGATTAGTTTTGCTCTTAGGCAACTCCACAACTAGGCCATCGTCGTCAAAGCGCAGATGAGACAGGTCGAGGCTGGCGAGCTCGTCGCGGCGAAACGCGCCCGCCAGCCCAAGTAGCAGCAACGCCCGGTCGCGCACCCCATCCGGCCGCTCGGTGTCGATGCTGAGTACGATGCGCTTAAAGTAAGCTAACGTAAAGGCGGGTGCCTGCTTCTGCTTGACGCCTTTCTCGCGGCTGATGCCTTCGAGCAAGGTCTTGAACTGCCGGTCATCGGTGGGCGTGGGAAAACCGGCGAGTTGGTGGGCCTTGCTCACGGAGGCGCAGTGGCGTTGGATGGTGGCCACCTTCTTGCCGGACTCGGCGAGCGACGTCACAAAGGCCGCCATCGTCAGCACGTCGGCGGGCAGCGCCTCGCGCCCGTGCTCGCGGCACCAGGTAGTGAAGCGGCGCCAGTCGCCGGCGTAGGCACGCTGGGTGTTGGCGGCGCCTTGCTGCCCGGTGTTGACGTAGCGCGCCCCGGCCTCCGCATACTCATCAATGTGACGAACCGGGCCGATGGTTTGGGGAGTGACCAGACGGGGGAGCGTTGTCATGGAAAAGGAAGCAGTGAGCAGGAGACTAGCTGGAATGAGTAGGTAAGAACAATGCTCAAAAGTAGCATAAAATTACCCTCGATAAGTAAATCTTATCGAGGGTAATCATCAGAAAAAACAACCTAAATTGCTTTTGTACAATAATAGTAGTAAAGTACCGCAATCGTCCTGTAAAATACTATTTTCGGGCCCACGCTAGAAAATTTGCCTTTAGGGCCCGCCGAACACCTATTATAATAGGAGTAGCATCTGACCTTGACAGCTTCCATTCACTGGTCGTCTATTCCACCAGAAAGCTTAGTACCGATAGGAAGGGGCTTAGGGCAAGTTCTCAATCAGGGGTAGCTTTAAGAGATGAATGCAGACCGCACATTGCTGACTGATGCGCAATGGGCGCGGTTGTCGCCCTTATTGCCAGGCCAAGCGCATAGCCCTGGCGTGACGGCAAAGAATACGCGCTTGTTCGTCGAGGCCATCCTCTGGCGACTGCGTTGCGGGGTGCCGTGGCGGGACCTACCTGAGCGGTTTGGTCCTTGGCACCGGGTATTCGTGCGCTTTTCGCGCTGGAAGAATAGTGGCGTGTGGGCCAAAGCCTTAGCGGTGTTGCAGGACGAGACGGGGCTGAGCCAGTTACAAGTCGATTCCACCAGTGTCCGGGCGCACCAGCACGCGGCCGGGGCGTTGAAAAAAAAGGCCCGCAAGCGCTCGGGCGCAGCCGCGGCGGCTTCTCTACCAAGCTGCACGTGAACTGCGACGCCCAGGGTCGCCCCCGGCAAGTAGTCCTGACCGGGGGCCAGGCCGGGGACTGTCCGCAAGCGCCCGCCCTGCTGGCCGGCGACCTGCGCCCGGGGCAGCAGGTGTTGGCTGACAAGGCCTACGATGCAGACTACCTGCGCGACCAAATCGCCCTTGCCGGGGCCCAGGCCGTGATTCCCAGCAAAAAAAACCGAAAAGTGTACCTCCCACATGACGAACAAATCTATAAAAACCGCAACCAGATTGAGCGCTGCTTTAACCGGTTTAAAGCGTATCGGGCCATTGCTACCCGCTTCGAGAAAACGAGCTTGGCTTATCTGGCATTGGTCACCTTCGCCGCCATCCGAATGTGGCTCTGATTGAGAACTTGCCCTAAAACCCGAACTGGTTTCGCTCAAGACTCCGGCTCTGCTGATGGGGCTTTTTGCGGCCTTTCAGAGTTGTTTGAGAGGACCTACGTCAAGCACGTAACTTGAACAAAGAAGGCGTCAACGTCATTGCGTAGCTTTACGGGAAGCTTTGCACAGTAGCCAAGTAAATTGTGCGGGCACTAATCTGGTAGCTCATTTACATATATTTCAGCATTATAGCACGAGATGGTTTCTCAAAATGCGCAGGTTACCCCACGCTAGCTTTGACAACCGGTGCGGCCCGAATTGGTGAGCGGCACGCGGGGCTATGACAGCCAGCGGATAGCACTGGTGCGGCGTTGACCTCCTCCCAAATACTGGACCGCTCGGAAGTAGAGCATCAGGCGTTCCGAAG
>CAZZWL010000085.1:9644-24975 GCA_964657755.1 uncultured Rhodanobacter sp. | reverse complement strand
CGGCTCGTCGTGGGCAGCGCCCACGGGCAGCAGCGCGGTCAGCTTCTCGGCTGGCCCCGCCACCGGCGATGGCCTCCTCGTGCTTACCCCCGGCCTGCAATATGCCACGCCCGCTTTCGACGGCCGCAACCTGGTGAACGTGCCTGGCACCTGGAGCGTGAGCGGGGCCGACGTGTACCGCGCCGGCGGCAACGTGGGCATCGGCACCAGCACCCCCAGCCAGAAGCTGGAAGTGGCCGGCAGCGTGAAAATGACGGGCACCGGCAACGGCCTCACCTTCCCCGACAACACGGTGCAGACCACGGCGACCACCGGCACGAACTTCATCCAGAACCAGACCAGCACCGACCAGACCGGCGGCTTCCGCGTGAGCGGCAACGGCTACGTGGGCGGCAACGTGGGCATCGGCACCAGCAGCCCCAGCCAGAAGCTCGACGTGGCCGGCAATGCCAACGTGAGCGGCAGCACCTATGTGGGCGGCAGCCTGGCCTTGCGCAACAGCACGACCGAGAAATACAACTTCAGCCTGACCAACGGCGGGCTGAACCTGAGCGAGAGCAACGTGGCCGCCGGCCGCATTTTCGTGCAGGACGGCGGCAACGTGGGCATCGGCACCACCAGCCCCATCGCCCGGCTGCACGTGAGCGGCAGCGCCTCGGCCACGCCCAGCGGCAGCGGCACCTCTTACTTCGCCGCCACTACTCCCCTGCAAGGCCCGCAGGTGCCCGGCGGCAGTGGGGCCCGCCCCACCGTGGCCTACTTCACCGGGGGCCAGCTCTGGGTCAACGACGTCATCGTGGCCGGGGCGCTGAACACCACCTCCGACCGGCGCATCAAGCACGTGCTCGGCCTGAGCGACCGCGCCGCCGACCTGGCCCTGCTCAACCGCGTGCGCATCACCGACTACACCTACATCGACCAGCACGCCAACACCGACCAGGTGGTCAAGAAAGTTATCGCCCAGGAAGTGGAAGAAGTGCTGCCCGCCGCCGTCACGCGCTCCACCCAGGCCATCCCCAACGTGTACGCGGCGGCCACCCGCGTCAGTTTCGCCAACGGCCTGCTCACCGTCACGCTGCCCAAAGCCCACGAACTGCCCGCCGCCGGGGGGCGCCTGCGCTTCTACACCCCCGCCAATGAGAGCCTCGACCCGCAGGTGCAGGTGGTGGATGCCCGCACCGTGCGCTTCGCCGCCACCGAGGCCTACGCTGGCGGCCTGTTCGTGTACGGCAAGTACGTGGACGATTTCCGAAGCGTGGACTACAGCGCCCTCACCACCCTCAACGTGAGCGCCACCCAGGAGCTGGCCCGCCAGGTAGCGGCGCTGCAAGCCGCAAACGCCGTCTTGAAAACGCAGGCCGAGGCTATCAAAGCCCAGGCTACCGCCGATAAGGCCCAGGCCACCGCCACGCTCGACACCTTCGAGGCCCGGCTGCGGCGGCTGGAGGCGGCCGGCGCCCAGGCCCAGCGGTAGCGGGCGGTTTTGCGCTGGTTTGCAATGCTTGCCCCGGCACTCCTACTTTATAATCCATGTCGATATGAAAATTCTCCTTACCCTGGCCCTGCTGCTACCCACCCTTTCCAGCCTGGCCCAGACTACGCTTATCAACGACGGCGGCACCCTTACGGTGACGAGCGGGGCCACGCTCTACGTGGCCGGCGCGGTGCAGAACAACGCCGCCGGCACCCTTACCAACGCCGGCACCGTGCAGCTCACCGGCGACCTGACCAATGCCGGCACGCTGGCTTCCAGCGGCACGCTGCTCTTCAGCGGGGCGGCCGACCAAACCTTTGCGCCCGGCCCGGCCACCGTGGCCGCCCTCACCGTGGGCAACACCGGCCCGGCGGGGGCCAACCGGCTTTTCCTGGCCGGTGACCTCACCGTAAGCTCGCTGCTCACCCTTTCGCAGGGCCTGCTGCGCACCCAAGTGGCCGGCGGCACCCTGCGCACCCTCAGCCTGCCCGATGGGGGCCGGGTGGTGGGCGAGGCCGCGGGCCAGTACGTGCAGGGCCGCCTGCAAGTGGCGCGGGCCAGCGTGAGCGGCGGCACGGGCTCGGTCGATTTCACCAACGGCCTGGTGCTGAACCCCAATGGCCAGGACCTGGGCGCCGTGACGGTAACGCGCACGGCGGGCTTGCAGCAAGCCGGCGTGAGCTACGGCACGAACGTGGGCGGCACTACCCAGGGCATCGACCGGGTGTGGCAGGTCGCGAGCGGCCAGCCCCTGAGCCCGGCTACCCCCGTGTCGGCCACAGTGAGCTGGGTGAGCGACGACGACCACGGCTTCAACCCCGCCACGCCCGCCCAGCTCTGGCGCGCCGACCAGGCCAGCGGCCCCTGGGTGCCGCAGGGCACGGCCGCCAGCGCCCGCGCCCGCAGCTTCACGGCCAATACCACCCAGCTCGGCACGCTCACCGTCAGCAATACCAGCCAGCCGCTACCCGTGACGCTGGTCAGCTTCACGGCCCAGGCCCAGGGCTCCGATGGGCTACTGCTGTGGACGACGGCTTCGGAGCTGCGCAGCGACCGTTTCGTGGTGGAAAGCAGCCCCGATGGGGCCGCGTTTCAGGCGCTGGGCCAGGTGGCGGGCCACGGCACCACCAGCCAGGCCCACAGCTACCAGTATCTGGACCGCAGCCTGGCCCGCTACGCGGCCAGCAGGGTGTACTACCGCCTGCGGCAGGTAGACCTGGACGGCAGCTTCACCTACTCGCCCGTGCGGGCCGTGGCCGTGCCGCTGGCTGCCGGCCTGGCCCTGTTTCCGAACCCGGCCCGCGCCAGCACCACACTCACCGGGGCCGCGCCGGGGGCGCGCGTGCAGGTATATGACGCGCTGGGCCGCCTCGTCATCGTGGCCACGACTGATGCGGCTGGCACCGCCGACCTGGTGCTGCCCACCGGACTAGCCGAAGGGGTTTACCTGGTGCGCGCAGGTGCTACAACGCTGCGGCTGAGCGTAGTAGAGTAGCAGCCCCGGCTTGCGTCTCCTCCCCTGGGGCCACCAGACGGCGCCGCCTGCCGGACGGGTCGGCCTCCTGTAACAGCGCCGCCTACCTTGCTGGTAGGCGGCGTTTGTCGTTTCTTGCGATTACTTATGAAATTTCTCCTACTTCTCCCCGGCCTGCTGCCCTTCGCCGCGCTCGCCCAAACGGCCAACTCCCTACCCCCCCTCGACCCAGCCATTCAGCACCTGGTGAATGAGGTGTCGGCCAAAACGCTGGAGGCCGACGTGCGCAAGCTCGTCAGCTACGGCACCCGCCACACCCTCAGCGACACCAAGGACAAGAAGCGCGGCATCGGCGCGGCGCGCCAGTACGTATTCGATGAGTTTCGGAAGTACAGCAAGGCCGGGGGGGGTAGGATGACGGTGGAGATGGACACCTTCACCTACAACCCCGACGGCCGCCGCGTGGACAAGAAAACGCTGATGGCCAACGTGCTGGCCACCATCCCCGGCACCGACCCCACCGACACGCGGGTGTACCTGATGAGCGGCCACATCGACTCGCGGGTGACCGACATCATGAACCGCACCGCCGACGCGCCCGGCGCCAACGACGACGCCAGCGGCGTGGCCGCCGTAATGGAAGTGGCCCGCGTGCTGGCCGGCCAGAAGTTTCCGTGCACGATAAAGCTGGTGGCGGTGCAGGGCGAAGAACAGGGCCTGCTCGGCGCCGACCACCTGGCCAAGCGCGCCAAAAAAGAGAACTGGAACCTGGTGGCGATGCTCAACAACGACATCGTGGGCAACTCGAAAGGCTTCGACCCCGAAATCACCGATTCCTTGCACCTGCGCGTGTTTAGCGAGGGCGTGCCGGCCACCGAAACACCCGACCAGGCCAAGGCGCGCCGCCAGCTCAGCAACGAGAACGACGCCAGCAGCCGCCAGCTCGCCCGCTACGCCCAGCAGGCGGCCCGCCAGTACGTAAGCGCCGGCGGCTACGGCGTGCTGCTCGAGTATCGGCCCGACCGCTTCCTGCGCGGCGGCGACCACACGCCCTTCAACCAGCAGGGCTACGCGGCCGTGCGCTTCACCGAAACCAACGAGAACTTCAACCACCAGCACCAGGACCTGCGCACCGAAAACGGCCTCGTGTACGGCGACAAGCCCGAGTTTATGGACTTCCGCTACCTGCGCCGCACCGCCCAGGTAAACCTGGCTACCCTCACCAGCCTGGCCAGCGCCCCCGCCGCCCCCCAGAAGGTGGAAGTCCTCACCGCCAAGCTCACCAACCGCACCGAGCTGCGCTGGCAGGCCCCGCAGGGCGGCCCTACCCCCGCCGGCTACGTCGTACTCGTGCGCGAAACCAGCGCCCCGCAGTGGCAGCAGCGCTTCCCGGTGAGCACCACCACCGCCGACCTGGCCATCAGCAAAGACAACTATATTTTCGGCGTGGTAAGCGTCGATGCGCAGGGGCACGAGAGCCTGCCGATGCTGCCCGTGGTGGGGCGGTAAGTTTTTAATCAACTAAAAAATGCGCGAGAATAAAGGCTTTATTAACGCTTGTTGTCTACTCTG
Organism: uncultured Rhodanobacter sp.; assembly: GCA_964657755.1. Classification (GTDB taxonomy): domain Bacteria; phylum Bacteroidota; class Bacteroidia; order Cytophagales; family Hymenobacteraceae; genus Hymenobacter. The sequence continues at coordinate 20,455 of CAZZWL010000085.1, read as the reverse complement.
GGGCAGCCTGCTTGTCATGGTCTGTATCCGTGATTCTGATATCGGTTTTTTGTTAGGTATAGTTGTTATACCTATTAGTATTATCAGCTGGTTGGTTTTATCAGGAATTGCCGCTTACAAGGTTATAGTGAACAATTATTTACCCTGGAAAAAGCGAGTAGTGCCGCTTTACTTTTCAGTTGCTCCATTATTCGCTTTATTCTTGATTGGCGGGATTGTGAGCGAATTGCAAAAAGAAAATACCTGGCTTACTATCACAAATGCTGACTTTCATGGCTCAAATAACTTTCAATTCATGAAAAATGGAGAATATAGTTCTTGGCGCGATAGCCCATTGGGTCGCTCCGCTGAAGAAAGCGGCCACTACGAGCGTCAGGACAGTGTTTTAACTCTGCATCCAGAGCCAAAAGATGGTAAGGCACAAGAATTCCAGCTGGCAATTCGCCCATATTCAGAATTTCAGCGTCAGCAGTCTAGCTCGCACATTACCCTCGTCACCCTTAACCCTAATTAGCGCTCAAGATTGTTAGCGGTAAGGTATCAAAACCGAATTACTACTAGCTACCATTTATCTTTATTCAATCATACCAGCATTCCCCATGCTACCCGACCGCATCATCACTAACCCCCACATGCTGGCTGGCAAGCCCGTAGTAGGGCAGTAAGTCATGGAAACCTACGAAGCATTAATATTTGATTTAGGTAAAGTAGTTTTTGACTTGTCGTTTGATAAAGTCTTTCAATTCTGGGCTTCGGCATCAGGTCAACAAGCTTCAGTAATTAAAGACAAATTTCAGTTTGATAATCTCTTTGATGATTTTGAAAAAGGCGAGGCTTCGAATAAAGAATTCAGGGCTGAAATTTCTCGCCGCTTAGACCTTACGCTTACCGACACAGTGTTTGACGAAGGCTGGTGCGCGCTGTACCTCGATGCTTACGAAGGAATTAGTGAGCTACTGGGCAGCTTGAAAAAGCAATACCGACTTGTGGCACTAACCAACACGAACAGCATTCACGAGCAGGTTTGGAAAGTGAGGTACCGTGAAAGCTTAAGCCATTTCGATAAAGTATTCTGCTCTCACGAACTCAAAGCCAGAAAACCGGAAAAACAAGCATACCAAAGCATACTCGATTATTTAGGAATTAAGCCCGAACGGACCATTTTTCTGGATGACAGCCCCACTAATACAGCAGGTGCGGCGCAGCTCGGCATCAAGACTATTTTAGTGGAATCGCAGCAGCAAATGCGGGCTGACTTACGCAGAATGTTGCACCCAATCTAGCGCAAGTTTAACGCAACGTAAATCATTATGATATCAGAACTTGAGCAAGACCAATGGCTACTCGCCTACACAATGAGTAATATTTCAGAGCGCTGCTATTATGCCATGTGGCTGGATAATGTTGAGTATGTTTTGTGGCATGCATTAGAGAAAGGTCCTAGGCGTTACGGACACGGCGAAATAACTACTAATGATATAATAGCTCTCAAAATGCTGTCGGATAGGTGCGGATGTTGGATTTTTTTTGATGATGTAGAGGAGGAGACTATAATCCCCTTGGATTTATGGCAAAAAAAGTATTCTCAACATATACAAGACAATCCCCGCGCGCTAGTTTAGCACTATATGAAATCCTTATCACATTGCTATTAGCTCGGCGCTGCTATTTCAAAATGACTAGCAAAACGTCATGAGCAACCTCCAACGCTTTCTCGACGCGCAGGCCACCGCCTACCCCCCGGCGCTGGCCGAAATAAAAGCCGGCCGCAAGCGCAGCCATTGGATGTGGTACATTTTTCCTCAAATTCAGGGGCTGGGCTTCAGCGAAATCTCGCAGCGCTACGCCATTCGAGATGCGGCCGAAGCGGCGGCTTATTTGCAGCACCCGGTGCTGGGCGCGCGGCTGCGCGAGATTACCAGCGAATTGCTGAAGCTGAGTAGCAGCAGTGCCGACGGCATCTTCGGCAGCCCGGACGATTTGAAGCTGCGCTCGTCGATGACGCTGTTCGCGGCGGTACGGGGCGCGGATTCGGTGTTTCAGGCGGTGCTGGACAAGTTTTTTGGTGGGGCGCCGGACGCGCAGACGCTGCGGCGGCTGGAGGTGCGGGCCTGATTCACCCGTAATTTTACTGTTAGGTATTATGCACGGTCGTTGGTTGCTTCTGATGCTGGGCGGGGCAGGGCTGGCGAGCAGCTGCCGACCCGATGCCGCGCCCGCTGCTACGGCGGCGCGGCCGGTTGTCGCCGCGACCCGGCCGGCCAATCGCCCGCCACCGATTGCCACCGCAGCGGCCCCTACCCCCCTCGATACGCTTGGCGATGCCCGGCTCGTGGCGGTGCGGCAGCTGGCGGCGCGCCTCGATGCCCGGCCCCGCCGGGCGTGGTCGCGGGTGCAAAAGGTGGCGCTGTACGAATCGACGGAGGGCGGTGAGGCCGTTTTTCGGTATCTGCATGGCCAGCCGCAGAAAATCACCGCTCAGTATCTGGGTGAAACCGGCCAGCAGCGCACGGTTTTTTATTTGCTCGCCGGCCAGCCCGCGCTGGTGCGGGAATACACTTATCGGTATAACCGGCCGATAACCTGGACCGCGGCCACCGCGCGCGCGAACGGGGATACGGAAGCTTTTGACTTCGCCAAATCTGTTATAACGACCACGCACAGCTATTTCGACCACGGCCACCTGCTGTACCAGAGTGGGCCGCCAGCGGCTGACTCGGCCGCCGGGGCCGGCTACCGGCCGCGCGAGCAACGGCGGCTGACGGAGGAGCTGCGCCACTTATTGGCCCAGGCCGCGGCCCAGAAGTAGGCCGGCGGTAATGCGTTGGGCGCGGGCGCGATACATTCGCCAAACCTTTCCCCTTTTCCGCCATGCTGCTCCTACCCCTCCTTATCATCGCCGTCGTACTGCTGGCCATGAGCCTGCGCATTGCCCAGGAATACCAGCGCGCCATCGTGTTTCGGCTGGGGCGCTACACCGGCACGCGCGGGCCGGGGCTCTACTGGCTGGTGCCGTTTATCGAGCGGCAGCAGACCATCGACATGCGCACCAAAACCGTGGAGCTGGAGCAGCAGGAAACCATCACCAAAGACAGCGTAACCATTAAAGTGAATGCGGTGCTGTGGTTTAAGGTGCTGAACCCGGCGGATGCGGTTATCAAGGTGGCCGACTATAATAAGGCCGTGTACCAGCTGTCGGTGACGGCGCTGCGCAATATTATTGGTCAGAATCAGCTCGATGAGGTGCTGCGCGAGCGCGCCTTGATAAACGGTGCGCTGCTGCAAATAGTGGACGCCGCCACCGAGGCCTGGGGCGTTAAGATTGAGCTGGTCGAGATTAAGGACGTGGAAATTCCCGAATCTATGCAGCGGGCGATGGCCCGCGAGGCCGAGGCCATTCGGGAGAAGCGCGCCCGTATCATCAAGGCCGAGGCCGAGCTGGAAGCCAGCCTCAAGCTCACGCAGGGCGCGCTGGAGATGGAGCGCAGCCCCATCGCGCTGGAGCTGCGCCGCATGCAGATGCTCTCCGAAATCGGCATCGATAATAATACCACGACCGTGGTGCTCATCCCCTCCGAGTTTACCAACGCCGCCAAGAGCTTCTCGCAAATGGTGACGCAGCAGGGCACGCAGCCAGCCGCTTAGCGGGAATATGGTAAGAAAAAAAGGCTCTGGTATTACTACCGGAGCCTTTTTTTCTGGTTCTAGGCAGCTACTTCCTACCCCCTACTTCGGCCAGCAGCTGCGTGTTGAGGCGGGTATACTCGGCCTTGGCGATTTCATTTTTAACGGTACCGAGCGCGTCGAGCGACTTGCGGGCGGCGCTGGCGGCGTCCTGGTTTTTGCCCTGCTTTTGCAGCAGCTTGGCCTTCCAGTAGTAGTACGAGTAGTTGGGATTGGTCTTGATGGCCTCGTCGAGCCAGCCCACGGCGGGCGTCAAGTCGGGCTGGTTGGAGTTGTAGTAATACTGCGCCGCCGCCAGGTACGGCTTCTTTTCGCCCTGCATCGCCGCCTTGATTTGGGCCAGCACGATGGGGTCGGGGTTGCCCACCAGGGGTAGGGCCACCTGCACCCGCTCCCAGGCCAGAGTGAGGTCGGCAGCGGCGGGGCGCAGGTTTTCGAGGCTGATACTCAGGCTTTCCTGCGGGTTGGCCAGCTTGGTGGCCTTGGCGGGCAGGCGCACCACGTCGAGGCTTTGCTTGTACTCATAGGCGCCCCACTGGGCGGTATCGCGGTTGAGGATGACGGTCCAGCTGGCCTTGCCGGGGATGGTGAGCAGGGCGTAAGTGCCGGCCGGCACAGCCTGGCCACCCAGCGTCACGGCCTCGCCAAAGCGGATTTTGGTAACCGTATTGGCGCCCGTGCGCCACACCTGGTCGTAGGGCACGAGCCCGCCGAAAGCGGTGCGGCCTTTCAGCGAGGGGCGCGAGTAATTCAGCTCGACAAAGGAGGTCGAGAACGATTCGCGGATTTTCACGGCCGGGCTGGGCTGGGGCAGGTTGAGCGGGGCCTGGGCGTGGGCGGCGGAGGCCAGCAGCAGGGCGAGTCCGGCCAGGGCGAGGGGGTAGGGAGTGGTCATGGCCACAAAAGTACGGGGCCGGCGGCGGGGCAAAGCCGGCGAACAAGTGCGTCATTCCTACGTTCTTACTCAGCACCCCCACGCGTTCCTACCCCTCCCTTTTCCGCCCATGAAAATATTGCTGACCGGGGCCACCGGCTACATTGGCCAACGCCTGCTGCCGGTGCTGGCCGCCGCGGGCCACGAGGTGGTGTGCCTGGTGCGCGACGCCCGCCGCTTTGCCCTGCCCGACACGCTGCCCGAAAGCCGCCGCCCGCAGGTGAGCACCGTGGAGGGCGACCTGCTCCGGCCCGACTCGCTGGCCGCCCTACCCCCCGACATCGACGCGGCCTACTACCTGGTGCACTCGATGAGCGGTGAGGGCGGCCACGATTTTTTTGACCTGGAACAGGCTTCCGCCCAGCACTTTGCCGACTACCTCGACCGCACCACGGCGCGGCAGGTCATCTACCTCTCGGGCATTGCCAACGACCACGACTTGAGCGTGCACCTGCGCTCGCGCCGCGCCGTGGAAGACGTGCTGGGCCGCGCCCGCCGGGCGCAGCTCACGGTGCTGCGGGCCAGCATTATCATCGGGTCAGGCTCGGCGTCGTTCGAGATTATCCGCGACATTGTGGAGAAGCTGCCGGTGATGGTAACGCCGCGCTGGCTCAACTCGCGCTGCCAGCCGCTGGGCATCCGCGACGTCATGTTTTACCTCGAAGCCGTGCTGGATAACCCCGCCTGCCTGGGCCAGCGCTTCGACTTGGGCGGGCCCGACGTGCTGACCTACAAGGAGATGCTGCTGGGCCTGGCCGCCGTGCGCGGCTACCGGCGCTGGATTGTCACGGTGCCCGTGCTCACGCCCCGGCTCTCGTCGTGGTGGCTGTATCTGGTCACGAGCACCTCGTTTTCCTTGGCCCAAAGCCTGGTCGAGAGCCTCAAAAACGACACCGTGGTGGACCCGGCGCGCAGCATTGAGCGGGTAGTGCCGCACGTGTGCATGAGCTACCGCGAGGCGCTGGCACTGGCCTTTAGGCGCATCGAGCAAAATGAGGTGGTGAGCAGCTGGAGCGACGCCATGAGCAGCGGCACCCTGCGCCAGGACTACATGAACGCCATCCAGATTCCTAAAAACGGGATGTTCTTCGACCGGCAGCAGCGCAAGTTTACGCGCCCGGTGGGCGAGGTGCTGGAAAACATCTGGCGCATCGGCGGCGAGCGCGGCTGGTACAAAACCGACTGGCTCTGGCGCATCCGCGGCATCATGGACAAGCTGGTGGGGGGGGTAGGGCTGCGCCGCGGCCGCCGCTCACCCAACCACCTGCGGGCCGGCGACCCGCTCGATTTCTGGCGCGTGCTGGTGGCCGACCAGGCTACCAAGCGCCTCTTATTATATGCCGAGATGAAGCTGCCCGGCGAGGCCTGGCTGCAGTTTCGCATCGTGGACAACCCCGACGGCAGCCATACCCTGGAGCAGCTGGCCGCCTACCGCCCCGAGGGCCTGCTGGGCCGCCTCTACTGGTACGCGGTGCTGCCCTTCCACGGCATCATTTTTAAGGGAATGGTCGAGAATTTAATTAGCTACGGGCGGTAGGTGCTAGCTTTTCGCGGTATTAGACGAATACAAAAGAACGTCATGCTGAGCCTGTCGAAGCATCTCGCTCACCCCGTTGGGGTCACTATCTTAACGGTGCGAGCGAGATGCTTCGACAGGCTCAGCATGACGTTCTCTTTTACTTGTTACTTGGCTTTTTTAGCCGGCTTAGCCACCGCGCCATCCCGGAAGGCCTTGAGGGCGGGCGAGGGCTTGCCATCGTCGCCCCAGGCGCTGAGCTGGTAGTGGCTCCAGCTTTTGGCGCCCTCGGGCTCCCAGTAAAACACGCCCAGGCCTTTGCCCTGGGGCACGGCGCGCACGGCCTGCTGCGTGGCCACCAGCATGTCGTAGCTGTTCTGCACCTGCGTGTAGTCGTTGCCCACTTCGGCCACCACTACTTCCTTGCCGGGGTAGCGGGCCACCATGTCGAGCAGGTTGGCGCGCAGGTTGGCGATGGAGGCCGTGTAGTCCTGCTTGAGCCAGAAGGGGTAGTACGACATACCGATGACGTCGAACTTGCCCCCGTTCTGGGTGAGCTGGTCGAAGAAGCTCCGGTACATCGCGTTGTCATTGCCCCGGTCGAGGTGCACGACCACTTTCGACGTTGGGCTCGCGGCCTTCACCGCCTCGTAACCCTTGGTGATGAGCTGGGCAAGCTGCGGAAAATTCTTAGTGCTGCCCTCGGGCCAGAGCATGCCGCCCGGAATTTCGTTGCCCACCTGCACCCACTCGGGTGTGACGCCGGCCGCCTTCAGCATGGTCATGGTGCTGAAGGTGTGGTCGTACACGTCGGTGAGTAGCTGCGCAAAGGGGTGGCTGGCCCAGGCGGCGGGCTTGGCCTGCTTGCCGGGGTCGGCCCAGGTGTCGCTGTAGTGGAAGTCAATCATGACCCGAAAGCCCTGGCCGGCCGCCCGCTTGGCCATCGCCGTCACCTCGGCGGGGCTGCAGTGGCCGCTGGCTTTGTCGCTGGACGGGTTGACGAACACCCGCAGCCGTATTGAGTTGATGCCCTGCGCCTTGAGAATCGCCAGGCAGTCCTGGGCCTGGCCCTGCTCGTTGTAGAAGACGTAGCCCGTGGCCTCCATCTGCTGGAGCCAGCCCACGTCGGCACCCTTGGCAAAGGTTTGGGCCGAGGCCGCCGGGGCCCCCAGGCTGGCCGCGCCCAGCAACAGGGCGGCGCAAAAAAAGCGTTTTATCATGGCAGTAAGAACGTAAAGCGCCTCGCACAGCCGGCGGCGGCTATGCAACAGCCATCCGAGCAGAAACGGCCGCAGCTGCGCCGGCTAGTGGGGCAAAGCTACCCAGCCCATGCGGAAAGCCGGGCCAGCCAGGAGCCCGCAACTTACTTCTCCGCCCCCCTACCCCTCCTAAATCACCCGAACGGGTTGCCTTCCGGAACAGCTTCCTGACTCTACTCTGGCAGGTTAGATTTCACCGCAGAAGTCGCGGAAGGTTTCGCAGAAGGACCGCAGAGGTCGTTCTTCTATGTCTCCTCCGCGACTTCTGCGATGAAAACACCCCTGCTGGGAGCCGATACCAGGGGCAGTTTACAACCTGCCAGAGTAGAGTCAAGCCGTCAGGCAACCTGCGGGGGGTAGGGCGCATCTGGGGGAAGGTCAGGTAAAACCCAGCATTTTTTGGAACGGCCGGTAACGCTGGGGCCGGCAGCCCGGTACCCAGAACAGGCAGCAGGACTTAAAAGCCGGTGAGGCAGCCAGCGCCCGCAAAAAATTTCACCTTAAAAAGCCCGATTAAACGCCGCCAGCGCGGTTTTAAAAATAAATTTGTTAAAGGTACTATGCGAAACAAAGTACCTGTTGTAAGTTTGTTCTATCAAAAGCCAAGTACCACTGCCTACCCACAACCTGGCCGCGCCTAGCTGCGACACCAGCGCGGTAGTCACCAGCCGCCAACCGGGCCGCTGAATTGCGCCGGAAGCCCTGCCGGCCTACCCCCTCGACTAGCCCGCTAGTCAGCCTACTCCCTCTTTTTTGCCCGTGTGCTTCGGCACCGGGCGCCAGCTTTTCTCTCCCCCACCGGAACCGCGGCCGGCCGGGAACGGAATCGCCATGCCCACTCCGAACGCCCTTTTCAGCTCTCGCGCCATGAACTACGCTTTGAAACTCAACTCGCTACTCTTGCTGGCTACCCTGGGCCTACCGCTGGGCCTGGCGGCCCAAACTGCCCCTACCCCCTCCCACGCCAGCGTAAGCGGCACCGCCGTGGATGGCGGCGCCCAGGCCGAGCCGCTGCCCTTCGCCACGGTGCTGCTGCGCCACGCCGAGCCCGCCGATACCAGCCTGGTAGCCAGCGGCCAAACGGCGCTGGATGGCAAGTTTGAGCTGCCCCAGGTGCCGGCCGGCGCCTACCGGCTGCGGGTGCTGGCGCTGGGCTACCAGAGCCTGGCCCAGGCCGTGCGAGTGCCGGCTGGCCAGGCCAGCGTGGCGCTGGGCCTGCTCAAGCTGCGCACCGGCAGCCAGCAGCTGGGCGAGGTGCGGGTGACGGCCGAGAAAGCCGTGGTGCAGCAGGAGCTGGGCAAGACGATTATCAACGTGGAGAAAGACCTGAGCAGCGTGGGCGGCACGGCCGTGAACGTGCTCGAAAACGTGCCCGCCGTGGCCGTGGACGCCACCGGCACGGTGAGCCTGCGCGGCTCCAGCAACCTGACCATCCTGATTGATGGCAAGCCGGCGGGCACCAGCAATGGCGGGCCGGGGCCACGGCTGGACCAGATTCCGGCCTCGCAGATTGCCCAGATTGAGGTGATGACCAACCCCTCGGCCAAGTACGACGCCAGCGGGGCGGGCGTCATCAATATCATTACCAAGAAGAATAAAAAAGAAGGCTGGAACGGCCAGGCCGCCTTGGTGCTGGGCAGCCGCGACAAGTACTCGCCCAGCCTGAGCCTGAGCCGCCACCACGGCAAGGCCACCTGGAACCTGGGCTACGACGGCAACGACCAGCTCTACCGTACCCGCACCAACAGCCAGCAAACGGCCCTGCTGCCCGACGGCAGCAGCCTGCTCACGGGCCAGGACGGCACCGGCCTCCAGCACAACCGCAACCACAGCCTCAACCTGGGCCTCGACTATACGCTGCCCAAGGACCAGACGCTGAGCCTAAGCGTGCAGCCCCACTGGGAGCACCAGACCGAAACCGACAACCAGATACTGACCCAGCAAACGGCAGGCTCGCCCACCGTGACGACCCAGCACGGCCAGGAAACTGCCGATGTGAAGGTGACGGTGATTGAATCGTCGGCCAGCTACCGCCGCACCTGGGAGGCACACAAGGGCCGCGAGCTGACGGCCAACGCCGGCGGGGTCATCATCGACGCCAACTTGCCGGTGAGCCAGCTGCTGACCGGCGGCCCGGCCCCCGCCGGCTTCCGGCAGCAGCAGCAGGTGAAGGCCCAGATTTACTTCGGCCAAATAGACTACACGCTGCCCAGCGCCGATGGCAAGGGCAAACTCGAAGCCGGCCTCAAAAATCAGGTGCTGCGCAACACCGGCAGCACGGCCATGCTGGTGCCCACCAGCCTCGACCCCAACGCCGAGTTTGTGCGCGACGCCCAGCGCTCGTTCGACTACAGCTTCGTGCAGGTGATGCCGGCCGCCTACGCCACCTACTCGCAGCAATTGGCCCACGGCTGGAGCGCCCAGGGCGGCCTGCGCACCGAGGCTACCTTCCTGAACGGCGGCCTGGCCGACGGCCGCGCCTCGGTGAACCGGCAGTATATCAGCCTCTTCCCGTCGGCCACGGTGGCCAAGGAATTGGCGAAGGAGCCCGGCCAGAGCCGGCTGCAGTTCAGCTACGCCCGCCGCCTCAACCGGCCCGATTTTATGCAGCAGCTGCCCTTGCAGCTCTACCAAGACCCGCGCAACTACCGCCAGGGCAACCCCGGCCTGCTGCCCGAGTTCAGCCATAATATCGAGCTGGGCCACCAGCTGAATTTGAAGAACGGGGCCAGCATCACGAGCACGGTCTTCGCACGCTTTACCCAGAACGCCATTCAGCGCCTGCGCACCATCGACACGCTGGCCACCCGCACCGCCAACGTGGGGGTAGTAACCCAGGAAACCTTCCAGAACCTGGGCAGCACCACCAACCTGGGCCTCGAAATGACCTGGGCCCAGCCCCTGACCAAGTGGTGGCGCGTGTCGGCCAGCGGCTCTGTTTACCGCTCCCAGATTGCCACCAACGCCGCCGATGCCGCCAACCGCTCGGCCCTGGCCGGCACCGCCCGCCTGGCCAACAACTTCACGCCCCGCAAGGGCCTCGACGTGCAGCTCACGGGCAGCATCCGCTCCACGGTGCTCACGGCCCAGGGCCGGCAGCTGCCCACCGGCGGCCTCGACCTGGCCCTGCGCCAGCGCCTGTTCGGCGACCGCGCCGCCCTCACGCTCCGCGTTTCCGACCTGCTCAACACCCAGGTGCGCCGCACCGAGCTGGCCACCCCCGAGCTGCAAACCAGCCTCTACAACAAGTACGAGACCCGCGTGGCCTGGCTGGGCTTCACCTGGTACGTGGGCGCCACCAAGGCCAAGGCCGACCACATCGACGCGGCCCCCAGCGGTGGCGGCGGCTTCGGGGGGTAGGGTTTCAATTACCCATCGCGAAGTAGGGAGCGGGGCTTGCCCTCGCCCGTGGTTGGAC
>CAZZWL010000085.1:0-9634 GCA_964657755.1 uncultured Rhodanobacter sp. | reverse complement strand
CGCTGCCCTTCAGCGACGGGCGGGGGCAAGCCCCGCTCCCTACTTCGCGATGACCCTGATAATCTCACCACTTTTTCAAGTTCTTACTTATGAAAACTGTTGCCTTGTTGCTCGCCGTGGCCCTGTTGCCCACCGCCCCATCCTTCGCCCAAACGCTGGCTGCCGCACCAAGTAGCGCGCAGGTTGTCAGCCTCCGCCCTACCCCCCTGGCGCCGGCCACCTATACCCGCCGCGTGGCCGGCGGGGGTAGCCTCACCTACTTCGGCGCGGTGTGCTCGCACGATGCCGCCGATGCGCAGTTTGCCCAGCTGCGGCAGGCGTTTGCGGCCAGCCGGCCCACGGTAGTTTTCATAGAAAAGCCCGACTGCGGCCTCGACAGCACCGAAACCGCCACCATTGCCCGGCTGGGCGAGGCCGGCTACGCCCGCTTCCTGGCCCGGCAGCACGGGGTGCCCACCGAGCGCCTCGACGACCCGCTGGCCGAGTACGCCTACCTCCAAACCAAGCTGGACCCCGAGCGCCTGAAGCTGTACTACCTGCTGCGCGAGGGCCAGCGCTACCGGGTGCGCACCGGCGCCTCGGCCGCCCTGGCCAAGCGCGCCATGCGCCAGCTGCTGGCCAACAGCGCGCAGTTTTTGCCCGGCACGGCGCAGGTTATCCGCACCGAGGCCGAGCTGGCCGCCGCCTACCGCCGCTACTGCCCCGCCGGCCCCCAGTGGTGGCAGGCCCCGGCCGATTGGTTTGCGCCCCTGGCCGCGACCGGCGCCGATAATGCCTTTTTGCGCGACGCCAACGCCGCCGTGCTAGCCTACCGCGAGCAGCAGGTGTACGGCAAGTTGCTGGCCCGCGCCCAGGCCGGCGAGCGGGTGCTGGTGGTGATGAGTCGCGCCGAGCTGCCCGCCCCTACCCCCGCTTTGGCTAGCAACTAGCCCCCACAGCGGCTTACCAACTAGAACGCAGCATCTTGCTGCTACCCGCCGCCTGGCGCGAAACTTTACAGGGCGGTGGGTGGCGGCGGGGTGTTGCGTTTGGCTTTTTAGTGATAAGCAAGGATTTAGTTGCACTAGGCCGTAATTACTTTGCGGCTCCGGCGATGTACTCGCGGCACTCCCTACCCCCCTCGTTTTCTCCCAAGCCCGCTATGAACACCCGCGCTACTTTCGCCACCACCTTGCTGGCCCTCGGCAGCCTCGCCGCTTCGGCCCAAACCTTCAACACGGCCAAGCTCGACAGCCTGCTCGACGGGCTGGCCAGCCACGACAAGCTGATGGGCAGCCTGGCCCTCTCGCACGACGGCAACGTAGTGTATAGCCGCGCCTTCGGCTCGGCGCAGGTGGCGCCTAAGGTGCCGGCCACCCCGGCCACGCACTACCGCATCGGCTCCATCAGCAAGGTGTTCACGGGGGTACTGGTTTTTCAGCTTATTGAGGAGAAAAAGCTGACGCTGGATACCAGGCTGGCTACGTTTTTTCCGCAGGTGCCCAATGCCAAGGCCATCACCATCGACCAGCTGCTGAGCCACCGCAGCGGCCTGCACAACTTCACCGACGATGCGGCTTACGTGGGCTACATGACCCAGCCCAAAACTCCGGCCGAGCTGCTGGCAATCATCGCCCAGCCCCAGCCCGACTTTGCGCCGGGGGCGAAGTACGAGTACAGCAACTCCAACTTCGTGCTGCTGACTTACATCGTGGAAAAGCTGACCAAAATGTCTTACGCCCAGGCCCTGCAAAAGCGCATTTGCGCCAAGGCGGGCCTCCAAAACACCTACTACGGTGGCAAAATCGACCCTAAAAAGCAGGAAGCCTTTTCCTACGAAATGCGCGGCGGCGCCTGGCAGCTGAGCCCCGAAACCGACATGAGCATCCCAGCCGGCGCGGGCGCGCTGGTATCGACGCCCACCGACCTCGACCGCTTTCTGGAGGCGCTGTTTGGGGGCAAGCTGGTGGCAGCCAGTAGCCTGGCGGCCATGCAGGACATTCGCGACGGCTACGGCCGGGCGCTGATGCAAGCGCCGTTTGGCAGCAAAAAAGGCTACGGGCACACCGGGGGCATCGACGCGTTTCGCTCGGTAGCGCTCTACTTTCCGGGCGATAAGCTGGCGGTGGCGCTGTGCACCAACGCCGGCTCGTTTGCGCCCAACGACGCGCTCATCGGCGCGCTCAGCAGCTACTTCGGCAAGCCGTATAAATTGCCAGACTTCACGCCCAGCACCTACGTCCCTACCCCCGCCGACCTCGACCGCTACGCCGGCACCTACGCCAGCCCGGCCATGCCGCTCAAAATAACGGTGACCAGGGACGGGGCCACGCTGCGGGCGCAGGCCACGGGCCAGGGCGCGTTTGCCCTAGAACCAGTGAGCGCGGGCGTGTTCAAGTTTGACCAGGCCGGCATTAAACTGGCGTTTGACCCGGCCAAGCCGACGTTCACGCTCCAGCAGGGGGGTAAGGAATACCCGTTTACGAAGGAGTAGGGGCCCTTCGCAGCGCGACGCGGGCTATTTAGTGGCCGGCCGATTAGGCTTTGCTCAACGACGGACTATCTTGCGCGGCCTATCTTTTCCCTACCCCCTCTATGCGTAAGTATCTCTTGCTGCTGGCCGTTCTGGGGCCGGCGGTCGCCCTGGGGCAGCCCACCGCCCCGCCCGCCGCCGCCAAAGTCAAGGTCAAGGTCAAAACTAAGCCGGGCCACCCTACCCCCCCGGCGGCCGCCAACGCGGCACCCACCGACTGGTCGGTGCCCTACGCGGCCAGCATCACGCCCGACGGGCTGCGGGCCGACCTCTCGTTGCTAGCCTCTGATGCCTACGAGGGCCGCGCCACCGGCCAAAAGGGCCAAAAGATGGCGGCCGACTACCTCGCCAAGGCCTTTGCGGCGGCGGGGCTGGCCGGCCCGGTGCCGGGCTCCGACAACCCGTATTTTCAGCACTTTGACCTGAACCGCGCCGAACCGGCCGCGTCGATAAAGATTGGGAGCCGGACGTTTGAGGTGAACAAGGATTACTATGTGCTGCTGCGCGATGCCGCCGCGCTGGCGGCTCCCATGCAGCCCGCTTTCGTGGGCTACGGCATCAGCACCGCCGGCTACGCCGACTTCACGGCTGCTACCCCCTCTTTGAAAGGCAAAGACCTGGTGATGCTGCTGGGCGAGCCGTTGACCAAAGCGGGCCAGCCGCTGCTGGGCCAGGCCGGGCAGCCCAGCCCCTACGGCGGCCCCGGCTTCACCGAGATGATGGCGCGCTCGCCGGCCATCTTCGCCACGAAGCCCCACAGCACCATTCGCATTGCGGCCAGCGCCGCGGCGTTTGCGCGGGTGCCCCAGGAGTACCAGCATTTATTTGACCACCACGAGCAGCTCACGTTTCCGGGCGAGCCCGCGCCCGTCGGCACCGGCCCGAACGTGTTTATCGTCTCGCCCGAAATGGGGGCCGCCCTGCTCGGCACTACCCCCGCCGGCCTGGCCAAGTATCGGCAAACAGTGGCCGCCGCCGGCAAGCCCGTGGCCTCGCCCTTTAAGCCGGTGGCCATGCAGGCGGTAGCAAAGAATGAATCTTTCACTACCGAAAACGTGCTGGGCTACCTCGAAGGCAGCGACAAAAAGGACGAGGTAGTGGTCGTGTCGGCGCACTACGACCACGTGGGCGTGCAAAACGGCGTGGTTTTCAACGGGGCCGACGACGACGGCTCGGGCACGGTGAGCGTGCTGGCGATGGCGCGGGCCTTCGCGCAGGCCAAAAAGGATGGTCACGGCCCGCGCCGCAGTGTGCTGTTTTTGGCCAATGTGGGCGAGGAAATCGGCCTGCTGGGCTCGCAGTATTACACCGACCACCCGGTTTTTCCGCTGGCCAACACCGTGGCCGACCTCAACATCGACATGGTGGGCCGCGTGGACAGCTTGCACCAGGGCAAGGGCGACTACCTGTATTTGATTGGCGACGACCGGCTTTCGAGCCAGCTGCACACGCTGAGCGAGGCCACCAACCAGCAGTATAACCCCGTGGCGCTCGACTACAAATACAACGACCCCAACGACCCGCAGCACCTCTACGGCCGCTCCGACCACTACAACTTTGCCAAGCACCGAGTGCCCATCATCTTCTACACCAGCGGCTTGCACCCCGACTACCACCAGCCCACCGACGATGTGGAGAAGATTGACTTTCCGGCAATGGCGCGGCGCGACCAGCTCATCTTTCACACCGCCTGGGCCCTGGCCCAGCGCGAGGCGCGGGTGGCAGTCGATGCCAAGAAGCTGTAGGGCAAGCCTTAGCTGGCACCGCAGGGCCACGGCATTGCTCAAAAAGACAAGCTAAAGCTTACCCTACCCCCCCACTAGCGCCGGAAGCTGATGCCCAGGAAATACTCGCGGTCCACGGAGTGCGTGATGGGCAGGTGGGTGCCAAAGTCGAGCTGCACGTTGTCGGAGAGGTCGAGCTGCATGCCGGTGTTGATGGAGCTATACCACGACGCCTGGCGCGTGTCCCAGTAGCCCACCAGCTCCACGAAGGTCTGCACGAGCTTCGTGAACTGGTAGTCGGTGGTCAGCGTGGGCGTGAGCTGGAAGTAATGCTGGCTCACCTCGCGGTCGTAGTAAAAATTGCCCGCCACTTGCCCGCCCACGCTCCAGGCTTTGGTACACTGAAACACCACGGGCACGGTCAGGCCGGGCTCGTAGCCGCCGTCGCCCACCCGGCCGCCGGTGGGCAGCTGCACGTAGGCAATGACTCCCAGCGCCCAGCGGCTGTCGTCGTCGCCCACCAGCGTGTGCTTCACGCGCACCGTAACGTCGCCCACTCCCCGCGCCACCTGCGTGGCGCTGGGGTCGGCCTCGTCATAGTTGCGCGTGTCGGTATACGAGTCGAGGGCCACTTGAAAATCGGTGCGGTCGCTGATACCGATTTTGGCCAGCAGGTGGTTCACGTACCAGTCGTGGCCGTAGGCCGTGCCCTCGCGCCGGGTGAGCAGGCGCAGCACGTCGGCCTCGTACTGCAAGTGCCCCGCATCCACCGAATACGGGCTTTCGGTGATGCCGGGGCGGTCGGGCACCATCGGCCGCATGTACTGGCGGGGGGTAGGATTGAAGATGGTATACTGCCGCTTATCAACCTTAATAGTGTCGTTTTCAAGCTTTTGGGCGGCGGCTGAGCTGGCCAGGGTCAGCAGTACCAGGCACAGGTATAGGTGGCGCATGGGGAGGAAGGAGGGGGGTAGGGACTGCCCCGCATACGCAGCAGCGGCGCGGGCGGCCGGCCCCGCCCCGCCAAAAGGGCCAGCCGATGCAGCATCGACTGGCCCTGCTTCGGGAAGGATAAGGGGGGCGGCGCGGCCTATTTCCGGCTTTTCTTCATCGGCCCCGCGCTGGCCACGGCCGAGGATACGAGTTGGCCATTGCGCACCAGCACCTTGCCATCGACCTCCACCGTGGCGTTGGCGATGGGAAAGCTGTAGCCGCCGGGCGTGGTGATTTGGCCCCCCAACAGGCCGTTGTTGCCCGTGCGCAGGTACACCATGCCGGCCGCGGTGTTGGGGAAGAAAGTCTTGTCGGGCTGGGGCTTCATCACCGGGTTCAGCCCAATGGAAAAGCTGCTGATTTGCATGGCCGAGGGGCCGTAGGGCGCAAGCTGCTGCTGCAAGGCTTCGGCCCCAACGGTGGCGCGCACGTTGGCGAGCTGGCCTTTCTGCACGTCGGCTTTGAAGCCGGTCAGGGGCTTGCCATCGGTCACGAAGTCGTTGGCAACCGCCAGGCGGCCGGTAGCCGACGCTTCCGAGCAGCTGCCGAAGAGGCGCCCGCCGGGCAGGGCGGCCGTGCGGTCATAGATGCGCGTGGCCTGCTGGTCGGTGGCCGACAGCACCCCATCGTCCGTGAACACGGGGCGGCCGCCGAGGTCCAGGGTCAGGTCGGTGCCCTCGGGCGAAGTGATGTGCATCTTGTGGCCCGTGGCCAGCACCTGCTTCAGGCTTTCGGCCTGCCCGGCAATGGCCGCGTAGTCGGCCCCGATGCCGCCCCACACCATTTGCTCGTAGCTGGGGTAGTCGAGGTGCTGGGCGGCCGCGAAGCTCTTATTGGGGTAGCTCACAAACACGCCACGCAACTTACTGGCGTCTAGCTGCTTGGTGAAGCCTGCTGCGGCGTTAACCTGCGTAAACTTGGCCTCGCGGGCCGGGCTCAGGCCCTCCGTCACTGCGCGGCCGTCTTCGTACTGGGGCAGGGTAATGAGCACATCCGACTGCAAAATCCAGTTGTTGGCTTTATCGGCTTGAATAGCCGCTTCGGGCGTATCCAGCAGCTCGGCGTGCGCTACTTTATCGGTCGTGAGCAGCATGTTGGGCTGCCCACCGGCGCGGGCCACTTCCACGGCCACGGCCTCCATGAGGGGCATCGTATGCTGCCCGCCCGTAATCACGACCACCTCGCCGGGCTTCACACCCGCCGACGTATTCACAATCTGCTTGGCAATCTGCTCGTAGTTCTGCCCGAAGGCTGGCTGGGCTACGGAGAGCAAGCCGAAGGCACAACTCGCTAGTAAAGAAATTTTTGTCATCATAGTGGAGGGAGTAAGCGAAAAAGGTTGGGGAGGAAAAGAGCCAGCCCTAACTCGGGGCGGCGGGAAGAAAATCAGGAAACGGCCGCCGGGCGCCAGTCAAGGCCGGCAAGGGAGGGTAGTTACGCTTGTTGCAGCGAACTGGCACCGAAAGCGGCACCCCAACGCCAGTACCCATTGCGGGAGCAAATAACGGGGCCGCCGCCGGGGCGGGTGAGCGTAGAAATACGCTTTCGCCAAAACAGGTATTTTTACGCAGTTACCTCATACTCAATATTTTTGAGCTGGCTAACCGAGATAGGGAGCGCGCCCTGCCCACCCGGCCAGGCAAGCAGGTGCTGCGCCATCTCCGCCCTACCCCCTCAGTAGTTATTCGGCACTCGTCATTAAAAAACTACCTTTGCGGCTGTAATGGAAAAACCCAGCATTCCGCAAGGCACCCGCGATTTTGGCCCGGCCCAGGTGGCCCGCCGCCGGTATATTTTTGGCGTCATCCGGCGCACGTTCGAGACGTTTGGCTACGCCCCACTCGAAACCCCGACGCTCGAAAACCTCTCGGTGCTCACCGGCAAATACGGCGACGAGGGCGACCAGCTGCTGTTTAAAGTGCTGAACTCGGGCAACTTCCTGGTGAAGGAGCGCCGGGGCGAGACTACCCCCCTGCTCACGGCCGAAGACCTGCTGGCCGGTCCCAAAGCGGTGCTGCCCAAAATCGCCGAAAAGGGCCTGCGCTACGACCTTACCGTGCCCTTTGCCCGCTACGTGGCCATGAACCGGGGCACGCTCACCTTTCCCTTCCGCCGCTACCAGATGCAGCCCGTGTGGCGCGCCGACCGCCCCCAGCGCGGCCGCTACCGCGAGTTCTGGCAGTGCGACGCCGACGTGGTGGGCACCAGCTCGCTGCTCTGCGAGGCCGAGATTGTGCTGATGATGGCCCAGGTATTGAATGGCCTGGGGCTGGATGATTTTACCATCAAAATCAACCACCGGGGCGTGCTGCGCAACATTTACCAGGCGCTGGGCGGCGAGGGCCAGGAAACGGATTTATTCGTAGCCATCGACAAGCTCGACAAAATCGGGGAAGCTGGCGTGCGCAAGGAGCTGCTGGAAAAAGGCTTTTCGGAGCCAACCATCACCATTTTGTTTGACCTGCTGGGCGTGGAGGGCGACTATGCCGAGAAGCTGGAGCGCCTGATGGTGGGCTTCGTCACGGCCGGCGTGGAGCCCGACGGCCTGCGCCCCACCGCCGACAGCGAGGACGACGACGATGCCGCCTACTACCGGGGCCTCAACGAGCTGGCCGAGGTGCGCGACCTGCTGCAAGCCTCGGGCTTCCGGCAGTTTGACCGCCTGGAGTTTGACCCCACCCTGGCGCGGGGCCTGAGCTACTACACGGGCTGCATTTTCGAGGTCAAAATCAACAACGTGGCGATGGGCAGCGTGAGCGGCGGCGGCCGCTACGACAACCTCACCGGCGCCTTTGGCCTGCCGGGCGTGTCGGGGGTAGGCTTCTCGTTTGGGGTCGATAGAATCTACGACTGCCTCGAAAGCCTGGACCTGTTTACCGAAACCGGCGAAACGCCCACGCGGGTGCTGCTCACGCACTTCGACCCGGCCAGCGGCCGGGCGGCCCTACCCCTGCTGGCCGAGCTGCGCGCCGCCGGCATCCCGGCCGAGCTCTACCCCGACGCCGGCAAGCTGCAAAAGCAGTTCAAGTATGCCGATGCCAAGGGCATTCCGCTGGTGCTCATCCTGGGGCCCGAAGAGCTGGCGGCGGGCGTGGCGAAAATCAAAATTCTGAAAACCGGCGAGGAAAAGACGCTGGCGCTCAGCGAAATAGTGGCGTCGCTGACGGCGTGAGCACAGGTTTTGAGTGAAGAGCTACAGGCAAAAAGAACGTCATTCCGAGTCCACCTTCACCACCGCCCGCCCCGGATGTCTACCCCTCTGCTGTCCTTCGCGCAGCCCCTCACCCTGGCCGCGCTGGCCGCCGCCCTCCGCAGCGGCGAGCCCCAGCGCCTGCCCGCCGAAACCGAGGCCCGGCTCCGGGCTCCCTACCCCCCCGAGGCCACGCCAACGGCTCCCTGGCTGCTGGCCCACGCCTGCGGCACCGGCCCCGAAGTGCCCCCCGAGCTGGTGCGCCGCCTGCTGCTGCTGAAAGCCCACGCCCTGAGCCAGGCGCCGGGGAGCCCGCTGGCGGCCGCCGCCCGGCGCCTGCTCGACTTCTACAACCGCGAGGTGTGGCCGGTGGTGTATGAGCAAGGGCCGCCCGCAACCCCGCTGGCGCACCTGAGCCTGCCGCTGCTGGGCCAGGGCGACGTCAACTACCAGGGCTACCGCCTGGCCGCCGCCGATGTGCTGGAGCTGTTGGGCTGGAAACCCCTGACCCTGGAAGTGCCAGCTGCTCAGCAGCTGCTCGTTGGCAACGAGCTGGCGCTGGCCTACGCCACCGAAGCGCTGGAGCGCGCCACCCACTTGCAGCGCGCCACCGTGGCCATTGCGGCATTGAGCCAGGCGGCCGGGCCGATGGACCCCGCTAGCGGCTACGAAACACTGGCGCCGGTGGCGCAGGTGGTCGAGGCCGCCTGCCACCCCGGCGCGGCCACCCCGGCCGGGCAGCTGCCGCTGGCCCTCGGCTGGCTGGCCCGCACGGTAGCGGACATGGGCCAGGCGGCGGCGCGGCGCACGGGTAGCCTGCTGCCACCCGCGCCCGCTGCCGAGGCCGCCGCCCTGGCCGCCCTGCCGGGCGTGGCCGCCAGCCTGGCCAGCCACGGCCAGCGGCTGAGCGGCGGGGCCCCTACCCCCCCCGACGTGCGCCACGTGGTTGAAAACACCGAGCAGCTGCTGGGCATCGAGCTGCTAGCGGCGGCGCAGGCGTTCGATTTGCGGCGACCAGCGCGCAGCAGCCCGGCCCAGGAGGCAGTAGTGGCGGCGTTTCGCGGGGTAGTTACCTTCGCGGACCACTCCCGCGTGCTGGCCCCCGACCTGCACCGCGCCGCCCGCTTCGTGCGGGAATACGAGTGGGCGTAAACTTGTCGTTAGCAGTGGGTATGAAACAGCTTTTTTTCTTGGTGCGGCGGCCGTGGCTGCTGG
>CAZZWL010000084.1:20877-25441 GCA_964657755.1 uncultured Rhodanobacter sp. | reverse complement strand
CCCCCTCCCCCGCAGGGGAGGGGGTCGGGGGGTGGGGCTACCATGCTCACAGTAGAAAAAATCGGCGGCACCTCCATGACCGCCTTCGCCGATGTTCTTCAGAACATCATCTTCCACGGCCGCCAGGGCCCGGAGCTTTACAACCGCATCTTCGTCGTCTCGGCCTACGCCAACGTCACCAACTGGCTGCTGGAGAACAAGAAAACCGGCGCGCCCGGCGTGTACCACCGCATTACGGAGCACCAGGAGTTTCGGGCGGCGCTGCAAGAAGTGGCCGACAAGCTCAAGGAGCTGAACACCCACTACGCGCCGCTGGGCCTCGACCTGGCCGTGGCCGATGCCTTCATTCAGCAGCGCATCGACCAGGCCCAGACCTACCTCGAAAGCCTGACCAACGTGCTGGCCTCGGGCTACGTCAACGGCACCAATATTTTGCAGGCGGCCCGCGAAATCCTGGCCAGTATCGGCGAGGCGCACTCGGCCTTCAACTCGGTCAATATCCTGCAAAACCGGGGGGTAGGGGCCACGCTCGTGGACCTCAGCGGCTTCGACGATGCCCGGCCGCTCACCATCGACGAGCGCATTCGGGATGCCTTTGCCCACATCGACTTTGCCCAGACCGTCTGCATCGCCACCGGCTACACCAAGGGTACCGAGGGCATCATGCGCGAGTTTGACCGCGGCTATTCGGAGGTGACGTTCAGCAAGATAGCCGTGGCAGTGAAGCCGCAGGAGGCCATCATTCACAAGGAATACCACCTCTGCTCGGCCGACCCCATGCTGGTGGGCGTGGACCAGTGCCACCCCGTGGGCTTCACCAACTACGACGTGGCCGACCAGCTCGCCGACGTGGGCATGGAGGCCATTCACCCCAAAGCCTCGAAGCCGCTCGAAATCAACGCCATCGACCTGCGCATCAAAAATACCTTCGAGCCCGAGCACCCCGGCACGCTCATCACCCGCGACTACGTGTCGCCCGAAAAGCACGTCGAAGTCATCACCGGCACCGATAAGGTGGCCATCATCGACATCTACGACCCGCTGATGGTGGGCGCGGCCGGCTTCGACTTGCAGCTCATGCAGGCGTTTTTTGACCTCGGGGTGAGCTACATCTTCAAGGCCACCAGCGCCAACAGCATCTCGCTGGTTATCTGGCAGAAAGACCTCAAGCCCGAGCTGGTAGCCACGCTCGAAGCCAAGTACGAGAAAGTGACCGTGGAGCAAGCCTGTATGGTCTGCCTCATCGGCTCCAACATCGACCGGCCTGGCTTGCTGGCCAAAGCAGCCGGCGCGCTAGCCGAGGCGGGCATTAACATTCGTAGCGCGGGCTTCGCGTTGCGCAAGGTCAATATCCAGTTTATCCTGGCCCGCGAGGACTACAAGGGCGCCATCGTGGCCCTGAATAAGGCGATGGGGTAGCGCGAATTTTTTAGTTCATGCGCGAGCGCAGCGAGCAGGCAGGGCCGAAGTGGCGCGAACGACCATGCCCGCCGCACTCGCGCACGAACTGGAAAGTTCGCGCTACTTTTCGTTCATGAAAACCCTACTCGCTGCCGCTTGCCTGCTCACCCTCGGCCCGGCTCCCGCCGCCCGCGCCCAGTCGCTGGCCCTACCCCCCGATACGCAGCGCGTGAGCGACCAGCAGTTTCGCGCCCGTTTTTTCGCCGACACGCTTTACACCCGCGCGCATTACGACAAGCGCGAGGTGCAGATACCGATGCGCGACGGCGCGAAGCTTTATACCGTGCTCTACGTGCCCAAGGATGCCGACCACGTGCGCTACCCCATCCTGCTCACCCGCACGCCCTATTCGGCGGGGCCGTACGGGCCGGGCCAGTACCGGCTGCGCGTGAACCCCAACGGCTTTTTGCTGCGTGAAGGTTACATTTTTGTCCTCCAGGACGTGCGCGGGCGCTACCTCTCCGAAGGTACCTTCGACGATGTGCGGCCCGCCCTCGAAAAGCACCCCACTAAAAACGACACAGACGAAGGCACTGATACCTTCGATACCATCGAATACCTGCTCAAAAAAGGCCCGAAAAACAACGGTCGGGTAGGGCAGTTGGGCATCTCTTATCCTGGCTTTTACACCACGATGGGCCTCCTGAGCCGCCACCCGGCCCTGAAGGCAGCTAGCCCGCAAGCGCCCGTCACGGACTGGTTTTGGGACGATGACCACCATAACGGGGCGTATTTTCTTACCGCCATCATGAGCTTCTGGAATAATTTCGGGATGCCCCGGCCGCAGCCGTTGGCGCACTACCCCGATGGCCCCCAGATGAACACGCCCGACGCCTACGCTTTTTACCAGCAGCTCGGCCCGCTCAAAAACATCAACGAGCAGTACTTCCACGGTCAGTACAAGCACTGGAACGAGTTGGTGGCGCACCCCAACTACGATGCCTACTGGCAGGCCCGCAATCCGCGCCCGCACCTCCACGACCTCAAAGCGGCCGTGCTAGTGGTCGGCGGCTTCAACGATGCCGAGGACCTCTTTGGTACCCTGCACACCTACCAAACCATTGAGAAGCAGAACCCTGGCCTCAGCAACCGCTTCGTGTGGGGGCCGTGGGTGCACGGCGGCTGGGCTACCTTCACCGGCGAGATGGTGGGCAACGTGGCCTACGGCCCTTCGCCCTCGCTCTGGTACCAGCAAAGTATTGAGGCCCCATTCTTTAAGTCGTACCTGAAAGATGCCAACCCCGGCGCGGCCATCGCCGGCCTGCCCGAGGCCACCGTTTTTGAGGGGGGTAGCAACCGCTGGCGCACCTTCGATGCCTGGCCGCCCAAGCAGGCGCAGGCCCGCACGCTGTACTTCCGCCAGGCGGGTGGCCTCAGCTTTAGCCCGCCCACCAGCGGCGACAACGAGCGCCGCCGTCCGGAGGTCAACTTCGAGTTTGACCAGTTTGTGAGCGACCCGGCCCACCCGGTGCCCTACACTGAGGCCACTGCCCAGGGCATGACCCGCGAGTACATGACCGATGACCAGCGCTTTGCCAGCCGCCGCCCCGACGTGCTCACCTACCAAACCCCGCCCCTCAACCAGGACCTGACCCTGGCCGGTCCCATCGAGGCCAGGCTGCAAGTCGCCACCACCGGCACCGACGCCGACTGGGTCGTGAAAATCATCGACGTGTACCCCGACGATACCCCCGACAATCCGCGCACTACCCCCGGCGTGCACCTCGGCGGCTACCAGCAGCTGGTGCGCTCCGAGGTGATGCGCGGCCGGTTTCGCGACAGCTTCACGACCCCCAAGCCCTTCGTGGCCAATGAAGTAACCGCCGTGCCCTTCACGGTGCAGGACCTGATGCACACCTTCAAAAAGGGCCACCGCCTCATGGTGCAGGTGCAAAGCACCTGGTTTCCGCTCGTAGATAGAAACCCGCAGAAGTACGTGCCCAACATCTACGAGGCCGACGAAACGGACTTCCAGGCTGCCACCCATCGCCTCTACCACAATCCCGCCCACGCCTCGCAGCTGGTAGTGAAAGTGTTATAATGTGCGGCAAGCTAAGGCTTACCCTACACGCAAAAAAGCCCCGTTGCCGGTCTGGCAGCGGGGCTTTTTCCTGAGCCAAGCTTTTTACGGCAAGCTAAAGCTTACCGCACATTTATTTACCCATTTTCTTGGCTTCGGCCACCAGCTCATCGCCCATTTTGGCGTAGTCGCCATTGGGGGGGGTAGCGGCCAGGGCCAGCTTCTTCGACTGCTCGGCGGCCACGATGGCGGCGCGGTAGTTCTTCATTCTTAGCTGGATTTTAGCTTCCGTGTTCACGTTCCAGAACTTGGGGTCGGTGGCGTTAGCCTTCTGAATCCAGGTCAGCGCCTGCTTCGGGTCCTTGTTGTTGTCGTAGTAGTACACCGCCGCCGAAGCGAGGTCGGCCGCCGAGGGGGCAGGGTTCTTCACCACCTTCTCGTCAATCTGGGCCTGCACTTTGCCGTCTACGTCGGTCATTATCCTGAACTTCGCGCCCGTCATATCCCACAGGATATCCACGGTAGCCGTGGCCGGCGTGAGCTCCGCGAAGCTGATGGTGAAGGTTTCGATTTTGGTGGCCAGCTTATAAGGCTTGATGGTGAAGCGCGCCACGTCCTGGTCGTCCTTAAAGCCATCTACGTCAGCACCTTGTTTAAGGCTTTTGTTGAGCACCACCGTCCACTCCGCCGCGTTCGGAATGGTGTAGAGGCCGTACTCCCCGGCCGGGATTTTCTTGCCCTCAATCGTGACGTCATCCGAAAACTTGATGCTCGTGGTGGCATTGGCACCCGTGCGCCAGCGCTTGCCATACGGCACCACCGTACCAAAAATAGCCCGGCCCTTCACGCTGGGCCGCGAGTAGCTGATGGTCACGTCGGTGAGGCCCACTCGCTGCGTTACCGTGCTCTTGGGGCTGGGCTGGGGGGTAGTAATCTGGGCCTGGGCGGCCGGCGCGGCCAGCAGGGTAGTGGCGAGCACCACGGTAGCACCGAGGTGCGTGGCAAAATTTTTCATAAAGCGCAAAAAAATGGGGTAGCAAGTACTTGCTACCCCAAAAGTAGCCCAAACCCGCCGGGTAAGGC
>CAZZWL010000084.1:15089-20867 GCA_964657755.1 uncultured Rhodanobacter sp. | reverse complement strand
TGGGCTACTTCCCGCACCGAATATTGCCACCCAGCGCGCTGGCTATTTTTTAGCCAGCGCGTGGGCCTTGGCTACCACGGCCGCGCTCAGCATCATGTATTCCTGGCTGGCGGGCATCGACTTCACGGCCAGTTTATAAGACTTCTCCGCCGCATCCTTGGCGCCTTGATAATCCTTCATTTTCAGGCGAATGCGCGATTCTACGTACAGGTTCCAGTAAGTAGGAGTCAGGGAATTGCTCTCCACCATCCAGGCCAGCGACTGGCTCAGGTCCTTGCGCGAGTCGTCGTAGAAATACGCGATATCCTCGGGGTCGGGGGCGGCACTCACCCGTGTGGGCGGTATGTAGAGCATGGGGCGGTCTACCCCCGCATTTTCACTCGAAGCGTTGCTGGCAAAAGTTACGTTGCCCGCCGCGTCGTAGCTGGCGTGCGTGGCAGTGCTTTGCGCCTGGGCCGTGGTCAGGCCAAATAGCCCGGCCAGCAAGGTGTAGCAAAGGAGGCGGAGGTAGCTTGTCAGAGTCATAGGAGAAGAGATAGCGTTGATTGATGAATCCAAACTACTGCGCTCGAAAACGACTTAGTTATTTTTTGGATAAAAAAAGAATAAAGTTTATATTTTTTCTTAAATTAAAAGCAAAAAACGCGAATTTAATCCAAATAAAGCCGATGTAAATTGAATAAAAAAAAGAATAGGTTGACCGCGCTATTTGCTGCTGGCCAACCTATTCTTACTAAAAAAAATTATATTTTCGCGACTTATCGTCAGGCAATTTTCGCAAAGCCGCAGTAGCCGTGCAGCACCGCCGGCAGCCGAATGCCATCGGGCGACTGGTTATTCTCGAGCAGCGCGGCCACGATGCGGGGTAGGGCCAGCGCCGAGCCGTTGAGGGTGTGCAGCAGCTGGGTTTTGCCACCCTCGCCCCGGTAGCGGCACTTGAGGCGGTTGGCTTGAAACGTCTCAAAATTGGACACCGATGAGACTTCCAGCCAGCGGCCCTGGGCAGCGCTCCACACTTCGAGGTCGTAGGTGAGGGCCGAGGTAAAGCCCATGTCTCCGCCGCAGAGGCGCAGCACCCGGTAGGGCAGCTCCAGCTTTTGCAGCAGGCGCTCGACGTGCGCCACCATGTCGGCGTGGGCCGCGTAGGAGTTATCGGGCTGCGTAATCTGCACAATCTCTACTTTGTCAAACTGATGCAGGCGGTTCAGGCCGCGCACGTCGGCGCCCCACGAGCCGGCCTCGCGCCGGAAGCAGGGCGTGTAGCCGGTGTTGCGCACGGGCAGCTTCTCAACCGGGATAATCTCGTCGCGGTAGAGATTCGTAATCGGCACTTCCGACGTGGGAATGAGGTAGAGGTTGTCGGCCGCATCGTGGTACATCTGGCCCTCCTTGTCGGGCAGCTGGCCGGTGCCGTAGCCGCTGGCCTCGTTCACGAGGATGGGCGGCTGCACCTCGGTGTAGCCGGCGTCGCGGGCTTCGTCGAGAAAAAAGTTAATCAGCGCCCGCTGCAAGCGCGCGCCCTGGCCCTTGTAGACCGGAAAGCCCGCACCCGTGATTTTGATACCCAGCTCAAAATCAATGATGTCGTACTTCTTAATGAGGTCCCAGTGGGGTAGGGAGCCGGCGGGCAGCTCGGGCTTGGTGCCGCCCTCGCGCACCACCTCGTTGTCGTCGGCTGAGCGGCCAGCGGGCACGCTTTCGTGCGGGATATTCGGGATTTTGTACAGTAGCTCAGTTTGGCCTTTTTCCACGGCCGTCAGCTCGTCGGCATGAACCCGAATCTGAGTTTTGAGTTCGGTCGTGCGGGTTTTGAGGTCCTCGGCCCCGGCCCGGTCGCCGCTTTTTATCAGGCCACCAATGCGGCGGGCCAGCTCATTGGCCTCGCTCTGGGCTTGGTCGTGCTGGGTTTGCAGGGCCCGCCGGCGCTGGTCAAGGTCCAGAATAGCCTGCACGTCAGCCTCGGCCGTTTTATAATTGCGTTTAGCAAGGCCAGCCAAGACGTGGGCGGTTTGCTCTTTAAGAACAGAGAGTTGCAGCATAATGCGGCAAAGGTAGTTTTTTCGAAAGGGAGATGGCGCAAGCTTGGGCCGCAATCGGGCCGGGCTGGGTCTTTATTGGCTGCGAATGCAACTTCAAATTAGCTAAACCCGTTGGGAGTTTACGCGTAATGGCTTAATATTGCAGCAGCAAGCCGGCCCACGGGGCCGGTGGGGCTAGCCTACCGGGCCGGGCCGCTGCGTGGCCGGCTCAATCAGGTTGCTTTTGGTGGAGCTGCCGGCTACTCTTCTCACACCTCACTCATTTCCTGTTTGTTGCCCCCTGCCTGGCTGGTTAAGTGGCGCGTTGGCGCTTCGTGTTGTTGGTTTCCGACCCCTGCGGCCGGCTTGGCGCCGTGTGGCCGGGCCGCTGGGTCCCCACGGCCGCCCCAAGAGTCGGCCCCGTTCTGATTTCCCCTCCCTACCTAGTATATGTATACCCTTAATGAGTTGAAGGACCGACTATTGTCTGACCTGAAGGAAGTTGCTGAGCAACTGAACGTTGGCAACTTCAAACGCCTGAGTAAGCAGGACTTGATTTATAAAATTCTCGACCACCAGGCCTTGCTGCCCGCCGACCAGTTGCCTGGCAAAAAGCCTACCCCCGCCCCGGCGGCCGAAGTCGCGGCCACGCCCGAGCCAGCCAGTGCCGCCCCCACCGCGGCCGAGGCGGCGCCCGCACGGGGTAGCCGGGGGGGCGCCGGACGGCGGCGCCCGGCCGCTGTCGAGGCCGCCGGCGAATTGCCATTTTCCGATGTCGGTGCCTCCGCCCCAACCCCGGCCGCTTCGGCTGAACCAGTTGAGCTAGCGGTAGTAGCCGCCGAAGAAGCTCCACAGCCTACCCGCCTCGAACGGGTGGAAGCCGACGAGCAGGCCGTAGCCAACGTATCGGTGGCCGCCGAAGAGTCCACAGCGCCTCCTACCGAAACCAACCCCACCGCCGAAACGCACTCGGCCGAGGAAAGCACTGCCCCTCGCCGCGAGCGGCGCGAGCGCGTGGACCGCGCCGGCCGGCCGCTGCCCCGCCGCGAGCCCGGCCAGCCCGCTGCCGCCGCCAGCATGACCCCCGCCGATGGCTCGGCCCCCGTGGCCTCGTCCGACACGGTGCAGCCCGAGGCCGAAACCCCGGCCGAGAGCACTGCCGACCGCCGCGAAACCCGCGAGCAGCGCTTTGAGCGCGAAAACCGGGATGGCCGCGACAACCGCGACACGCGTGACAGCACCCCGCGCCTGGGCCGCAACGACCAGCCCCGCAGCGAGTTTCGCGAAAACCGCGAGCCGCGCGAAAATCGCGACAGCAACGGCCAGAGCCGCTATACCAACGACCAGGCTCGCCCGACCAATGGGGTAGGGGCCACCGACCAGCCCCGCCTCAGCCGTGAGGAGCGCTACGCCCAGCGCGAGGCTCAGCGCCAGCAGCGCCGCGAAGAGCGCCAGCGCACTGGTGCCGATGGCCAACCCGCAGCGGCCGAGCAAGCTACTGGTAGCCAGCCGAATACTGCTGGCGGCCAGCCCCAGCCAGAGCGCCGCGACGAGAGCCAGCGCCAGCCGCAGCCAGCCGCGCGCCCGGCCCGCGTGCCTGAGCTCGACCTGATAGTGCCCGGCTCGGGCACGATGGAGCTGATGGCCGACGGCGGCTACGGCTTCCTCCGCTCGCCTTATTACAATTATCTGTCCTCGCCCGACGACATCTACGTGTCGCCGCAGCAGGTGCGGCAGTTTGGCCTCAAGGCCGGCGACACGGTGAGCTGCACCATGCGTCCGCCCCGCGAAAGCGAGAAGTATTTTGCCCTCGTGAATGTGGAAGGTATCAACGGCCGCACGGTGGAGGAAGTACGCGACCGCGTGCCGTTCAGCCACTTAACGCCGCTTTTTGCCGATGAAAAACTCAAGCTCAGTACCAAGCCCAGCCAGGTGAGCACCCGCGTGCTCGACCTGTTTGCCCCCATCGGCAAGGGCCAGCGCGGCCTCATCGTGGCCCAGCCCAAGACCGGCAAAACGGTGCTGCTCCAGGAAATCGCCAATGCTATTTCGGAAAATCACCCCGAGGTGTACCTCATTATCCTGCTGATTGATGAGCGCCCCGAGGAAGTAACCGACATGGCCCGCTCGGTGAAGGCCGAAGTGCTGTCTTCGACCTTTGATGAGATGGCCGACCGCCACGTGAAAATCGCGGAGCTGGCCCTCGACAAAGCCCGCCGCCTCGTGGAATGTGGTCACGACGTGGTGATTCTGCTCGACTCCATTACCCGCCTGGCGCGGGCCTACAACACGGTGCAGCCCAGCAGCTCGCGCATCCTCTCGGGTGGTATCGACGCCGGGGCGCTGCAAAAGCCCAAGCGCTTCTTCGGCGCGGCCCGCAATATCGAAGGCCCTGGCTCTCTGACCATTATCGCTACCGCGCTCATCGAAACGGGCTCCAAGATGGACGAGGTTATCTTTGAGGAATTCAAAGGCACCGGCAATATGGAATTGCAGCTCGACCGCAAGCTGGCCAACAAGCGCGTGTTCCCGGCCATCGACATTCCGGCTTCCGGCACCCGCCGCGAAGACCTGCTGATGAGCCGCGACGAGCTGAGCCGCGTGTGGGTGCTGCGCAAGTTCATGACCGACATGAGCGCCACTGAGGCGATGGAGTTCCTGAAGGACCGCATGAAAGGCACCAAGGACAACGAAGAGTTTCTGCTGGCGATGAACGGGTAGATAAGCTCGTCTTTTTCAATTGGCGGGCCAAACGCTACCTTCGCAAGCAGGTGGTGTTTGGTCCGCCTTTTTGTATTATCCGCATTTGCTGATGGCTGTCGTCCTCCCCATATCTGCCGAGCAAGAGGCCGCGCGCCTTCGCGCGCTGAAGCCGTACCGTGCGCTCGAAAGCGTTCATAACGAGGTTTTTGGGCAGATAGCGCGCCTGACTGCCAGGCTTTTCGCGGCTCCTATGGCCCAGGTTTCGCTGGTCGACGCCGAGGAGGTAGTATATCCTGGCAACGTCGGCGACCCCAAGCTGGCTAATCGCCTGGCCCGCGAAGACAGCATTTGCGCCGTAGCCGTTTATAAGCCGGGGACCACGACTGTTTTTCCGGATTTGCGGTCGCAGCCCTGCCATTGGATAAGTGCGGAGGCGCAGAAGGATTTTGCCTTTTACGCCAGCCATCCTATCCAAACAACTGAGGGGCAGCCCATTGGCTCGCTATGCGTGCTCGATAAGAAACCCCGCAATTTTAGCGCCGACGAGCAGCTCGTTTTGCAGCGCATGGCCGGCATTGCCATGCGCCTGCTCGACCTGGAGCTGGTGGCGCTACCCACGCAAGCCCCGGCGCTGTGGGCGGCCATCAATGCGCGCATCGACCTGTCGCTGCAACGCATCGAAACCCTCACGGCCCTGGCCCGCTGGGAAGTATCAGCTGCGACGGAAATGGCGCAGGCCTACCGGGCTTCCATTCAGGAAGAGCGACTACTCATCGTGCAGGATATTGAGTATGAGATTTCGCTGGCCTTCGGCCGGCTAGTGCCGCGCTAGGCCCGGAGCGCCAGCATGGCGATAAAAGCCAGGCTGAGGCACACCGACGATACCTGGTTCATGCGCATCGTCCACTCAAAATTGGCCAGCGCGGGGTCGCGCCACGCCAGCCAGGCCCAGCGCGAAAATAGCGCCACTACCGGCCCGGTCGCCAGCAAAAAAATCAGCAGGTTTCGCGGCTCGCCGCGCTGCCAGTAGGTGAGGCCCATGAGCAGCGCGCCCGCC
>CAZZWL010000084.1:0-15079 GCA_964657755.1 uncultured Rhodanobacter sp. | reverse complement strand
GCAAACACGAACGTGCCCCGAATGCCCAGCCGCAGGCTCAGGGTGCGGTCGCCGCGCCGCGCATCTTCCTGGTGCTGATAGATTTGGGTGAGGGGGTAGGAGCCGCACAAAAAAAGCGTGCTCACCAGCGCCAGCAGCAAGTTGGTGCGTTCAAAAAGCTGCGCCGACGGGGCCCCTACCCCCACCTGCGCCATCAAAAAGGTGAAGGCGCCCTGGAAAATCACGACCACGACGGTGCTCAGCAGCGGGTATTTTTTGAGGCGAATACCCTCGTAGCTGTACGCCCGAGAAATGAGGATATATACCACCACCATCGCCGCAAACGGCCAGCCCAGCAGCAGCGACGCCAGCAGGGCCAGCGTTTCGAACAGCCACACCAGGTGCAGCAGCTCGGGCGTGACGGCCGGCGGCGCCTTCAGCCCCCCGATACTGCCCTCATCCTTATCGTAATACGAGTTGTAGCCGTTGGAAGCCGGGTACACCAGCAGGTGCAAAATGGCGAACACCGCCGCCGCCCGGCCCCAGCCAAACGGCGCGCGCAACGCGCTGAGCCCGAACCAGAACACGGGCATCAAAAACAACGAGAAGGGTAGGCGCAGCAGCGCAAAGGCTCGGCGGTAGGCGGGCGGCAGCATGGGGCGAAGGTAGCGCGGCTAGGCGGCGGGCCAGCCCACGAGGTACGTCACGCGCGGCCCCCACCAGTGGCGCAGCTGCCCGGCGCGCCAGTAGTAGCGGCCGGTAGGGTCGGCGCGGTGGGCCAGGGCCAGCAGCTGCTCGGGCGGGTACATGCGCAGGATGGATACCGTGCCATCCCAGATAGTAGCCAGTGGAATGAGGGGTAGTAGATAAGTAAACACCAGATTGCTAAGCCGGAAGGGCCGGAAAAAGGGCGTCACCAGCAGCTGGGCCACCGGCAGCACCGTGAGGGCCAGCCCCACTTCGAGCCAGCTCTTGGCGGCGCCCTCAAACACCCCCACGCCTACCCCCCCCGCCACGGCATCGCGCAGCAGGGCCTCGGCCTGCGGCGGCGCGAAGTGGTGAAACGCCGAAAAAATGACCCGAAAACCCGGCTGTTCGGCCGGCACGTGCAGCGCATCGAGGGGGGTAGGGAGGCCCCGAATGGCGCCCTGGGTGCGGCGCACCACGTCGGCCCAGGCGGCGGGCTGGGGGTAGAGGTCGGTGAGGGTGATAGTGGCGGTGGGTATTTGCTGCGCGCGCAGGGCTGCCAGCACGGTTTCGGTGCCGCCGCCGGCGCCGGCGCCCAGCTCCAGCAAGTGCGTTTGGGCGGTGCGGCGCAGGCCCTCGGCCAGCAGCGGCGCCACCGGCCGGTAGGTGCCCAGCCGCGAAATCATGAACCGCAGATAGTCCATCATGCCGGCCCGGATGATGGCCGGAAACCACGGCAGGTCTTCAAACTCGAACAGGCGCAGGCGAAGCTTCACGGGCAGTAAGGGGGGTAGGGAACCCGGGGAGTACGTAAAAACCCGGCGGCCCTGCTGGGCTGGCGCAGCAGAACCGCCGGGTTTTGGCCGGCGTTGGGGCCGGCTACCCCCTTACTTGCCGCCGATGCCGAATACTTTTTTCAGCAAGGACGTGGTGCGGGCCACCGGGTTTTCCCGAATGTCGGCCTCCTCCTGGGCAATGAGCGTGAACAGGCCGTCGATGGCCTTGCCGGTGGCGTACTGGTTGAGGTCGGTTTGCACGGGCGTCACGAGCGGCAGCTTGTTATAGGTCGAGCTGAGGGTGGTGTAGTACTTGGTGGCGTCCACTTTATCGAGGCTCTGCTGCATGATGGGCATGAAGGCCGTGGTGAGCTGCGAGGTGGTGGTGCGCTTGAGGTACTGCGTAGCGGCGTCCTTCTGGCCCGTCAGGATATTCCACACGTCGCTGAAGGTCAGGCTTTTGATGGCGCCGATAAAAATCGGCTTGGCGCTCTTGGCCGCGTCTTCGGCGCCGCGGTTCAGCGACAGCTCAAACTTATCGACCTGGCTGCCCAGCCCTATGCTGCGCAGCGTGTTGGCCATTTTCTGCGCGTCGGGCGGGAAGGGAATGCGGATGAGCTTATTCAGGTTGAACCCGTCGGTTTGCGACGCCTGGTCCGAGCCCTTCGAAATACCCTGGATAAGCGCCTCCTTGAGGCCATTGGCCGCCTCCGTGTTGGTGAGGCCGGCTACGGCAGTCGTGGTGGTTGTAGTCGTCGTGGTGGTCGTTTTCTTGGTGGGTAGCTTGAAGCCGCCAATGCTGCTGGGCAGGCTGAACTGGGCGTGAGCGGTGAGCGTGATACCAGTGAGAGCAAGCAAAACGAGAAAGAAGCGATTTTTCATGGCAAATTGAGATGTGGAAAACGAGGGTAGGGTAATGGCTAAGCTGGCCCCAGACACAAAGAACAACGGCCATTGGTGCCGCTAGGTGCCCTGGCTTAGCCAAAACCTGTACCAAACTTCATATAGCAACGTGCGCTCGGCAGGATGAGCCGGCCAAATTGCCATGTTTAAATCACCGCTACTTGAGGCCGCAACACCCGCCAAGTGGCCCATAAAGAGGATAGTAGCCAGGGCATGCTAAAGACAGTGCAAAACTTTAAGGCAATGATAAATTCTATCTGACCCCTACCTACCAAGTACAGCAGCAGCGTGCCCAGCACGAGGGTGCCTAGGAACAATACCAGCGTGCCGCCTACCCCCACCAGCCGGCTGTAGCGTACCGGATGCTGCCATAGCCCCCCCAGTAGCCAGCGCATTGGTACCCAGCGCAGCCAGCACGCCAGCAAAGCGGGTAACAGGGCTATTCCAACCAGCGATACAGCCAGAGTTATCCAATCTTGCATCGCGCTCCGTAGCCAGTTTGGGCCAGTAGGATAGTACCCATGCATACCAGTGAGGATAGCGAAAACCAAAGCCAGCACTATAGCTAGCACAACTCCACCTAGCATGGTCAGCACAAGCTGCCTGGTGACCAAACGGTCGGAGATATTCGCAGGGCGGGGCATTTTGCGATTTTTAGAAATTATAACGCAGAGAGACTGAATTTGCAGTAGCTTTGCATCACAAAGTACTTCACCGTCCCGCATGAAGCCCGCCGCCCAAGACCCCCTGGCCCAGCTCACCGAAATCCGCGCCATTATGGAGCGCAGCTCGCGCTTCCTGTCGTTGAGCGGGCTGAGTGGGGTAGGGGCCGGCGTGGTGGCGCTGGCGGGCACGGCCATCGGCCACTACTACCTGGAGCAAGAGTACGGCGCGCAGGGCTACCTGCGGCTATTTCAAACCTCGGCGGGCGAGCGGCTGGCGGCGCTGCCGTTTTTGCTGGGGCTGGCCGTGGCCATGATAGTGGCGGCGCTGCTGGTGGCGGCGTTTTTTACGCTGCGCCGCACCCGGCCGGGCGGCCTGCGCTCGCTCTGGACGGCCCCGGCCCGGCGGCTGCTGCTGGCGCTGCTGGTGCCGCTGGTGGCGGGTGGGCTGTTTTGCCTCAAGCTATTCCTGAGCGGCGCGCCCGAGCTGGTGGTGCCGGGCCTGCTGGTGTTCTACGGCCTGGCCCTGCTCAACGGCGGCAAGTACACGCTGGATGAGATTAAGTACCTGGGCCTCACGCTGGTGGCGCTGGGCCTGGTGGCGCTGCTGCTGCCCGGCTACGGCCTGCTGCTGTTTGGGGCGGGCTTCGGGCTGGGGCACATCGGCTACGGCCTGCTCATGTACAACCGCTACGAGCGCCCCGTGCGGGCTAAGGCGGGCAAGCCGAACTTTGCCCCGTGAAGTACGCCATCCACACCCTCAACAAGGCCTTCGACCACCGCGTGCGCCTCGGCGTGATGGCCGTGCTGCTGGCCAACGAGTCGGTAAGCTTCAACGACTTAAAAGAAAGCCTCGACCTCACCGACGGCAACCTGGCCTCGCACGTGGCGGCCCTCGAAAAAGCTGGCTACGTGCTGGTTAACAAGCAGTTTATCGGCAAAAAACCCAATACCACCTACGTGGCCACCCCCGAGGGCAAAGCCGCCTTTCAGGCGCACCTGGCGGCGCTGGAAAAACTCCTGCGGGGGTAGGCAAACATCCGCCTACCCCTCCCTTGGCCGAGCAATTCGGCTTCTTTTTCGTCTATTTACTTTGAAAAACAAAGTTCTTTACAAATGAATCCAACTGCTTCCTGGGCGGCTCCGGCCGCCGCCGCGCCTACCCCCGTCTACCGTATCTCTACGCTACTAGGCAGCCTGCTGGTGCTGGCTACGGGGCTGAGCGACTACCTGTTCTGGAGCCAAAGCCTGGGCTTCAACGTGCTGATTTACATGACGTTTCTGGTGGGCGCGCACCTGGCGTTGCTGCCGAGCCACGCGCCGGTGCGGCGCACGGCGGGCTTTTGGGTGTCGCTGGCTGGCTGCCTGCTGAGCGGCGGGCTGGTGGCCTGGTATGGCTCGGGAGCAGCGGCACTGGCGGCGCTGGCCTCGGGCTTGCTGCTGGTGGGGCTGGTGAACCAGCCGCCGCTGCGCCTGGTGGGCTCGGCGGCGTTGACGGCTGTGCTGGGGGTAGGGCCGGCCGTGCGGGCGGTGCTGGGCAACGTGCGGACGCCGCGGCAGGTGGGCGCCCGGCTGCGCCGGGGCTGGTTCTACGGCCGGCTGCTGGGGCTGCCGCTGGGGGCGCTGGTCATTTTTCAGATGCTTTTTGCGGTGGCCAACCCGCGGTATGGGGAGCTGAGCGCGCGGTTTTGGGAGGTGCTGGGCAACTGGCTGGGGCGGCTACTGGACGCGATTTCGGTGCCGCACGTGCTCTTTCTGCTGCTGTGCGGGGTAGGGGCGGCGGGCGCGCTGGTAGCGGTGCCGGTGCATTTTTTTACGGATTACGAGGGGCGCTTCGGCGAATTTATCGGGCGGCAGCGCGACGGCGTGGCCAGCTTCGGCGTGCGGCGGCCCGACTTCCGGCGCACCGACCGCCGCCTGCTCGACCTGCGCAAGGAGTGGCTGGCGGCCGTGGCCTGCTTCGGGCTGCTTAACGCGCTGCTGCTGGTGGTGAACGTGGTGGACATTCGCTGGCTGTGGTTTGGCTTCGCGCCCGCGCCCGACTTCGACCTCACGCAGTTTGTGCACGAAGGCACTTACGTGCTGATATTCAGTATCCTGCTGGCGGCGGGCATCATGCTGTGGTTTTTCCGCCGCAACCTCAACTTCTACCAGCCCGGCCTACCCCTGCTGCGCTGGGGCGCCACGCTCTGGACCGGGCAAAACCTGGTGCTGGCCACCAGCGTGGGGCTGCGCAACTACTACTACATCGTGCATACGGGGCTGGCTTACAAGCGCATTGGGGTCTACGCGTTTCTGCTGCTCACGGTATTTGGGCTGGGCACGCTGCTACTCAAAATCTGGCAGCGGCGCTCGGCCTTTAGCCTGGTGCGGCTCAATTCGTGGGCGGCCTACGCGATGCTGCTGGGGCTGGCGGCCGGTAACTGGGAAATCTGGATTGCCGAGTACAACCTCCAGTCCCGTTTCCCGCGCCTCGACATCGGCTTTCTGCTGGCCATGCCGCCCCGCGTGCTGCCCGTGCTGGCCGCCCACGAGGCCGCGCTCGACGAGCTACCCACCCTGGTGGCCGAAGAGGCCGATGGCTACTACCACGCCATCAGTCCGGCCACGGCGCACCAACAGCTGCACGAGCGGCTGCTGGCCTTCCGCAACGCCTACCCCCTGCAAGACTGGCAAAGCCGCACCGGCACCAATGAGCAGGCTTATGCCGAGCTGGTGGGACGATGAAAAACTGATTGAAAATCCTATCCTGACTGCCTTTCTGAGCTAAAAAACAACCTTCCCTACCCCCTATAATTTTCTCGAAGCCATGACTTTCACCGATTTCAAAACCTACTTCCAGGCCAACCAGGGCCAGTATGCGGACCTTGCCTGGGACGACCCGCACCAGCTCACGGCGGCCGAGCTGCGCGCCGTGCGCGCCTCCATCCAGACCTTCCAGCGGGGCGAAAGCTCGGAGGGGCACTTCCTCTACTCCCGCGCCAAGCGCCTCGGCGACGACGAGTACACGGCCGCTATGCGCCTGTTTATCAAGGAAGAGCAAACGCACGCCGCCGTGCTGGGGCGCTTTCTGGACCAGCAGGGCATCCCGCGCCTGCGTGGCCACTGGCTCGACGACGTGTTTCGGGGCCTGCGCCGGGTGCTGAGCCTGGAGCACACGCTGCGGGTGCTGCTCACGGCCGAGGTGGTGGCTGCCGTGTACTACCGGGCGCTGTTTAGCGCCACGTATTCGGGGCTGCTCCAGCAGATTTGCCGCCGCATTATGCTGGATGAGGAGATGCACCTCAACTTTCAGTGCTTCACGCTGCGGCACCTGTCGGCCGGGCGGGGGGGGGTAGGGGCCTGGCTGCGCCGCCACGCCTACCGCGCCCTGATGGCCGGCGCGGCCCTGGCGGCCTACGCCGCTAGTCGCCCCACCCTGCGGGCCGGGGGCTACGGACTGTTCAGCTTTTGCGCGGCCATCGCGGCCGAGTACCGGCGGGTGGAGGGGATGCAGCGCGATGGACTCATTGCGGTGCGGGGCGGGCAGCCGGTGGCTGCCGCCACTACCGGGCCGGTGGGGGCGTGGCAGTGGCCCACCCAGCGGCTGCGCGCCTAGTAAAGTATTGGTATACAGCGGCATGTTGTCTGGCGCGGCAACGCTTATCATCTCAAGCTACTCCGCAACCAAGATAAATAGAAGCAAAGCAGTAGCTTAGGGGCTCAAAGCCAACTCGTGCTACTTATCCCGCCCCCAATGGCCAGAACCCTCCTCCTCCTCCTCCTGGCCATCGCCATCTTGCTGGAGCTGGGGCTCGCGGGCGGTGCGTTTTTCGCCCCGGCTTTCACGCTGGCGCAGTTTGGCGTGCCGTATGGACCCGACACGAAGTTTCTGGCCTACCTCACGGGCTGGTTCTTACTCTTCGTGACGCTGGCGGCGGGGCTGGCCTGGCAGTGGGTGTGGCAGCGCCAGCCGGGCTACGCGGGCCTGAGCTACCTGCTGGGCAGCTGGTGGATAGGCATCGGTATTGGTATTTTCGTAGTCTTCGGCAAGCCGGATAACCTGCTGCTCGATACCCTAAAAGGGCTGCTTATCGTAGTACTTACCTGGCGCTGCCAGGCAAGCGGCGCGGTGCGCCCTACCCCCACTTCAGCCGCTTAACTACTTATGCCCCAAACCCTATCCCACCCGTCACCGCGCTCCCGCCCGCCCACCCGCCACGCGCCCAAGCTGCTGTCGCAGTTTGGGCAGGTGCTGGCCGGCCTGCAGCTGGCCAAGGAAACCCTAACCATCGTGCTGCTGGGCGTGCCGCTGCTGCTGGCCCAGCCGGTGCTGGCCCCGGCGGCGCTGCCGGGCGTAGTGCTTTACCTCTTTCGCTGGGCGATGGTGCTGGGCCGGGTGCGCCGGCGCGCGGCCGCTGGCATCTGGCTCTTCACGCTCATTGACGAGCTGTGGGGCCTCAGCCTGTACCTGCACGCCTATGATGAGCCCACCGCGCGGCAGCTGAGCTACCTCAAGTGGAGCGTGGGCCTGGGCCTGGCGTTCACGCTGGCCGCGCTGGGTGAAATCTTTTACCAGCGCTACCGCGAGAGGCGCCGCCTGCGCCGGGCACTGTCGCGGGCGGCCTAGCGTTGCGCCTGGCTGGTATCTTTGCCCTTCCCTGCCCCTGATTTGCCGTTCATGGCCGACGAAAACACGCTGCCCGCTGCCCCCGATTCCACGCCCGCCCGCCCCCTGGCTGCCCCATCGCGCAAGCGGCCCGGCCGCGGCACCCGTCGCCTGGTGCGCGTGGCCTGGACGCTCTTTTTCGTGGGGGTAGGCTTTTTTCTGGCTTATCCGCTGCTGGTGCGCAGCAATTTTCTGTTTCTTTTTGGCAAGTCGCCGAGCCTCGAAGAGCTGGAAAACCCCAAAGTGGAGCAGGCCTCGCAGGTCTTCACGGCCGATGGGGTGCTTATGGGGCGCTATTTCCGCGAAAACCGCTCGCCGGTACGCCTCAGCGAGATGTCGCCCTGGCTGGTGAAGGCCCTTATTGCCACCGAAGACGCCCGCTACTACGCCCACTCGGGCATTGACGCGCCTTCGCTGCTGGCCTCCGTCTACTACGGCCTGCGGGGCGATAAGCGCGGCGGCTCCACCATCAGCCAGCAGCTGGCCAAGAACTTATATAAGACCCGGCGCGGCGAAAACCGGGGCGCCTTGAGTCACATTCCGGGGGTAGGGACGGTGGTGGCCAAAACCAAGGAGTGGATAACCGCCGTGGAGCTGGAGCGCCGCTACACCAAGCGCGAAATCCTGCGCATGTACCTCAACACCGTCGAGTACGGCTCCAACGCGTTCGGCATCAAGGTGGCGGCCAAGACGTTTTTCAGCACCTCGCCCGATAGCCTCACGGCCGTGCAGGCCGCCACGCTGGTAGGGCTGCTGAATAATCCCACGGCCTTCAACCCCAAGTTTCACCCGGCTGCCTCGCGCCGCCGCCGCAACGTGGTGCTGCAGCGCCTGGGCCAGGCCGGCGCCCTCAAGCCCGCCGAGGTGAAGGCCCTGCAAGCCGAGCCTATTGTGCTTGACTATCAAGTAGAAAAGCACGTCGATGGGCCCGATAACTACTTCCGGGGCGCCATTAGCCAGACCGTGAACCGCTGGTGCGAGGACCACGGCTACGACATGTACCGCGATGGCCTGCGCATCTACACTACCCTCGACTCGCGGATGCAGGACCACGCCGAGCAAGCGGTGCACCAGCGCATGAAAATGCTTCAGCAGCAGTTCGATAACTTCTGGCGCAACAAGGACCAGAACCCCTGGGTAGACGAAGAGGGCCACGAAATCCCGGACTTCATCGAAACCCAGATGCGGCGCACCCAGAGCTACCACAGCCTGGCCGCCCGCTACCAGGGTCAGCCCGCGCGCCTCGATTCGGCCCTGCACGCCAAGCGCCCGATGAAGGTGTTCACCTGGAAAAAAACGGACGGCGATACCACGCTCGTCATGTCGCCGCTCGACTCGCTGGCCTACTACAAGCGCTTTTTGCAGGCCGGCATGATGACGATGGACCCCTTCACGGGCTCCATCAAGGCCTGGGTGGGCGGGCTCGACTACCGCTTTTTCCAATACGACCACGTGCGGCAGGGCAAGCGCCAGGCCGGCTCCACGTTCAAGCCCTTCGTGTACCTCACGGCGCTGGCCAACGGCTACTCGCCCTGCGACCGCATCCGCGACGAGCGCGTAACCATTAATTACGTCGAAAACGGCAAGCCCATGCAGTGGCAGCCCGACAACGTGACCCGCGAATACACGGGCATCAACATGACGCTGCGCTCGGCGATGGCGCGCTCCGTCAACTCCGTCACGGCCCAGCTGACCGAGAAAGTGGGCTGGGGTAAAGTAGCCGACTACGCGCACAAAGTGGGCATTACCAGTCCGTTGCTGCCGGTGCCGAGCATCGGCCTGGGCTCGGCCGGCGACGTGAGCGTGTACGAGATGGTGGACGCCTACTCGACGTTTATGAACAATGGCTTCCGGTCCGAGCCGCGCCTCATCACCCGCATCGAGGACCGCAACGGCAACGTCATCCAGCAGTTCGACCCCGTGCAGCACCGCGCCATCACGCCCGAAACCGCCTGGCTGATGACCTACATGCTGCGCGGCGGCATGGAGGAGCCCGGTGGCACCTCGCAGGGGTTGTGGGACTTCGAAGACCTGTGGCGCAAAAATAACCAGATTGGCGGCAAAACCGGCACCACCTCCAACTACTCCGACGGCTGGTACATGGGCCTCACCAAGGACCTGGTTTCTGGCATTTGGGTGGGTGGCGAGGACCGCAGCATCCACTTCTTCCGCTCGCAGCAGGGCGAGGGCGGCCGCATGGCCCTGCCCATCTTCGGCCGCTACATGGAAAGCATTTACAAGGATAAAAGCCTGAGCTACGACTACGGCCCTTTCCCCAAAGCGCCCGCCGGCCTCAAGCGCAAGTACGTGTGCTACACCGAGTACGAGCCCCGCCACCGCCGCGGCGAAGCCATCGACACCCTCGCCGCCGATAACCTGCTCGACCAGCTAAACCAGGGGGGTAAGGACAGCGTACGCTAATAGACTACGGTTTCAGGAGTAACAATGATTTCAGTTATTTTCCTGCCTGGATTGTCAAGTAGTATCTGGTTAATGGAATGGAACGAAGCACTACGGGCGGCTATCTTGAGATAGTCTGATTGAATAAAATCTCCATCAATGTATGCTTGCAAAGCAGACTGAATAATCATGTATCGTTTGTTACTCGCATAGAATCGTTTTAAGCTTTTTTTTGCTGAAATATATTCAAAGTAATAATTCGGCCAATTAATTATTGGCAAAAGCTTGCGACAGAAGGCTGGCGGTAAAAAAAGCAACAATTCTACTGCTTCTTTGGCTGGAATACCATGTTTCTCGAATAGTTCAAGTAGCTGTCTGTCTTCAAGTTGTCCGTTACCAGTGGTAATAAGATTTATCGCTTGTTCAGCATAATGATAAAATTCACTAGGAACATCATCAAATCTATTGACGCTATTTGCGAAGAGTGATTTTAAGAAGTCGAACATTATTTAGCTCTTTTAAAAAGAGGTTCTCATATACTAAAAGCGCCCGGCCCGCATTCCTGCAGACCGGGCGCTTTCACTGAAAGTCGAGGATAACCTACTGCCGCTCGATAGTTGTGGCGGTGCTGGCCGTGATGGGCGCGGCCTGGGCCTTGGCCGAGGTGTAGGCGGGGCAGGTGCTGCGGCTGCAAGCACCGAGGCCGAGGGTGGCGGCCCCAACGGCGAGAATAAAGAGCTTTTTCATACGATAAAGTAAAAAATGGAGGATGACGCGGCTTAGCTCCAAAGATAGGGGTAGGGAGCTGTTAGGTGGTTGAGTAAGTGGCTAGTTAGGTGCGTTTCTGAGAATAGTGCCGCGCCAACATCTTTGCCTCCTACCCCCGCCTAACGACCCGAACGCGCTATTCCGTATAGCCCAGGATTTTTAACATGCTGGCGGCCTCCTGCTTGGGGGCAAAAACGATGTCGGTGAGCGTGCCATCGGGGGCGCGGTCGAGGATGACGTGCTTGGGCGCCGGGATGAGGCAGTGCTTGATGCCGCCGTAGCCGCTCAGGCTTTCCTGGTAGGCGCCGGTGTGGAAGAAACCCACGTAGATGGGCTCGTCGGTAGCGGGCTGGTTGCGAGCGGGTTGCAGCTGCGGCAGGAAGGTCTGGTAGATGTGCTTTTCGGAGTTGTAGTAGTCCTGCGAGTCGCAGGTGAGGCCGCCGAGTTGAATCTTGCGGTAGGGGCGCTGCCAGCCATTGAGGGCCAGCATGATGAAGCGCTGGTTGAGGGCCCAGGTGTCGGGCAGGTTGGTGATAAACGAGCCGTCAATCATGTACCACAACTCCTTGTCGTTCTGCAGCTTCTCATCCAGAATGGAGTAGATGGTAGCGCCGCTCTCGCCCACCGTGAAGATGCCAAATTCGGTGAAGATGTTGGGCTCCGGCACGCCCTCCTCGG
Source organism: uncultured Rhodanobacter sp. (assembly GCA_964657755.1). Classification (GTDB taxonomy): domain Bacteria; phylum Bacteroidota; class Bacteroidia; order Cytophagales; family Hymenobacteraceae; genus Hymenobacter. The sequence goes on along the minus strand of CAZZWL010000084.1, from coordinate 3,578 downwards.
CGCAAATGCGCTGGATGGTGCGCAGGATTTCGGCAATCATGTAGGGGTAGTCGTACTCCAGCTGAATCGAGGTCTGGATGGGCAGGCCGCCGCCAATATCGATGGTTTGGAGGCTCGGGCACAGCTTGCGCAGCTCGCAATACTTGTGGATGAAGCGCGACAGCTCCGACCAGTAGTACGACGTGTCCTTGATGCCCGTGCTGATGAAATAGTGCAGCATAGTCAGCTCAAAGCGCGGGTCGTTCTTAATTTTCTGCTCGAAAATCGGGACGGCGTCGGCGTAGCGAATGCCCAGGCGCGAGGTGTAGAACTGGAAGCGCGGCTCCTCGTCGGAGGCCAGGCGCAGGCCCATTTTGACCTTGGTGCCATCGTTGACGTGGGCCAGGTAGTAGTCGATTTCGTTGGGCGAATCGAGGATGGGTAGGCAGTTGGCGAAGCCGTCGTTGAGCAGCGCCGTGATGTCGTGCTTGTACTCGTCCGTCTTGAACCCGTTGCAGATGATGTACTTATCTTTGCCAAACTTGCCCTGCTCAAACAGCGAGCGGATGATGCTGATGTCGAACCACGACGAGGTTTCGAGGTGCACGTCGTTCTTCAGCGCCTCGTCGAGCACGAAGCGGAAGTGCGACGACTTGGTGCAGTAGGCGTAGGAATACGTGCCCTGGTAGCCGGTTTCGGCGATGCCGTCGGCAAACCACTTTTGGGCCCGCTGAATCTGGGAGCTGATTTTGGGTAAGTAGGTGAGACGCAGCGGCGTGCCGTGTTTCTTGACCAGGGCCATCAGGTCGATGTCGTGGAAGAACAGCTCGTTTTCGCGCACCTGAAAATCGGCGTTCGGGAAATCGAAAGTTTGGGTAATGAGGTCCTGGTAGGTATCCATCGAGGGCGGAAAATCGGCAAAAAAGTCCGACCTTTGCGGCCGGCGTACCAAAAGTACCGCCGGGGCCGGAAAGAGTTCGGCCCCTCCGCATCGGTTTCCGATGGACGGAAGCGACATGGCTACGGCGCGCTGGCGCCGCAAGGCAGCGCTCGCCGGCCCCCGCCAGGGGGGTAGGCGGTCCGATGCCGCGCCCCCATGTCCCTACCCCCCTCCGTTCGCCCGATGAAACGCATTAAACTGATTGAAGTCCGCTCCGAGCTGGGCGCCGGCACGCGCGGCGCCAGCCTGGGCCCCGACGCCCTGCGCGTGGCCTGCCTCAACAAAGGCTCCGACTACTTTCGGCGCTACAACTCGGTGGTGACGCAGGATTTGAACCACGTGCTGTTCGACAAAAATCCGTTTCGGTTTGCCAAGCACATCGACGCGATTTATACCGTGCAGAAGGGCATTGCCAGCGCCGTGGAGCAGACGCTGCGCTTCGGCGAGTTTCCGCTGGTGCTGGCCGGCGACCACAGCAGCGCCAACGCCACCATTGCCGGCATTAAGGCCGCCTACCCCCACAAAACGCTGGGGGTCATCTGGATAGACGCGCACGCCGACATCCACTCGCCCTACACCACGCCCAGTGGCAACGTGCACGGCATGCCGCTGGCCGCGGCGCTGGGCGAAGACAACCTGCCCTGCCAGCGCAACCAGCCCGACGCCGACACCGAGTTTTTCTGGCGCCGCCTCCAAAACCTGGCCGAGCCCGGCCCCAAGCTGCGCCCCGAGCACCTCGTGTACGTGGCCGTGCGTGACACCGAGCCCGAGGAAAACGCCGTTATCGAACGCTTGAATATCAAGTGGATAAAGCTGGATGAGTTTCAGGCCAAAGGCTCGCGCCAACTGACGCGCGAGATTTACCAGCACCTGCGCTTCTGCGACCTGGTATACATTTCCTTCGACGTCGATAGCCTCGATTCAGAGTTCAGCAAAGGCACCGGCACGCCCGTGGAAAAGGGCCTCTATCTTTCCGAAGCCGAAAACCTGTGCCAGGATTTACTGGAAAACGAGCGGGTCGTGTGCTTCGAAATGGTCGAAATCAACCCTACCCTCGACAACGAGAACACGATGGCCAAGAACGCCTTTAATATCCTCGAAAAAGCCACCGCCGCCATCGAAAAGCGGCTGCGGATGGAGGAGGTAGTGAGCCGGTAGGGGGTAGGAGTTGCTTTTGGAATCCTATCATTGCGAGCGCAATGACAAACGATTGTAGGCTACTTATTATACTGGCTGATAAACGCGTACGCACCCAGTGTGTAGGCGGTGGCCGACGAGAAGTGGTTGCCGCCCTGGATGGGGTGCAGCTCGACCTGCGTGGCGCCGCGCTTTTGCATGGCGTCGTAGGCATCCTGCGAGTTGAAGAAGGGCACGTAGTCGTCGGCGGTGCCGTGGAAGAGGGCCAGCGGCGCCGTGGGCTTCCAGTCGTAGATGTCGTTATCGGCCAGGGCGGCGTTCAGCGGCGCGTCGGAGTTGTCGAGTACCGCCTGGCGGAAGCTGGTTGCGAACAACTGGCTCTGCTGGTCGGGCACCGCGCTGAAGGGGTCGGCCTGCAGCTGGGCGGCGTAGGGTGCCTGGTAGTAAAAGCTGTAGGGCCGATTGAGGGCGTAAATCTGGTCGTAGGTGCGCAGCACCCACACGTAGGTACTCAGGAAACTGAGCGGCTGCGTACGCTGCAAGATGTAGCGGGCAAAGGCCGTTTTGTGGTAAGCGCCCGCGCCGGGCGCGCTGGCCGTCACGGGCAGGGTAGCGGCGTAAGTCGATTCCAGGTACTTGTGCAGCGCCATCGTGGCGTAGCCGCCCTCGGAGTAGCCCAGCAAAAAGTTTTTCTGGTTAACGCTCACGCCCTGCTGCTGGCAAAACTCGCGGGCGGCGCGCAGCATATCGGCCGAGACCGAGGCCAGCGAGGCGGCGTGCTCGTAGGGGTGGGGGAGGGCCTTGCTGGCGCCGTAGCCCAGGTAGTCGGGCGCCGACACTACGTAGCCCGTCGAGGCCAGCAGCGACACCACCGACCACACGTCGCTGCCCTGCGCGTAGTACGAAGGCGCCTGGCCCTCGCTGCTGAGCAGCAGCGTGCCGTGCTGGTAGCTGAGCACCGGCAGCGCCACCGGGGCCCCCGGCACCAGCACCGCGCCCGAGGCCGTGGTTTCCTGGCCGGTGGGCGTGTGGGTAAGGTAGGTGAGGCGGTAGACCTTGATGGGGTAATTGACCAGCGCCGCCGCCAGCGGTATGCCTTGGGCGCGGCTGGCCAGCGTGGCGGCGCTGTACTCGCCAATTAGGGTGCTGCCCGTGAGCACGGTGGCCGCCGCCGTGGGGGTAGCAGCGGCGGGGTCGGGCGCCGCGTTTTTACAAGCCGGGGCGGCTAGCAGGGTTACGCACAGCCACAGCGCGCTTGGGCGTTTGAGTAGGGGTAGGAAGCTGGAAAACGACACGGAAGGCGGACTAGAGGGATAAATTCAGCTCCCTAACACCCGCTGGGGGCGGCGGCGTTCCGGGGCTTTATTCGCCCTCCGCGTTCACCTCACCCCCTAGCCCCCTCTCCTTGGGGAGAGGGGGAACTAGCGTTTAGTACTAGATTCTGGAAAATGGTAAGTCACAACGCATTGCATTGCGCTTGAAAGCAGCTAAAGCTAGAGTTAAAAACTAGTTCCCCCTCTCC
>CAZZWL010000083.1:0-25585 GCA_964657755.1 uncultured Rhodanobacter sp. | reverse complement strand
GCGACCCCTATTCCAAGGATGGTGACCCAAGCAATGACGGCCAGGGCCCGCCCAATGACCCGACTATTCCGGCCGAGCTGGCGGCCGGCCACCGGCACGACTACGGCGCGGTAGCCGCCGCCCGCCAGGCCGATTTTGTGAACCCGCAGCGGGCTAGCAATTCCAGCCAGTTCTATTTGGTAGTGAACCACCAGGGTGCGCATTTTCTGGATGGTGAGTACACGGTGTTTGGCCAGGTAATCAGCGGCTTAGAGGTGCTGGATAAGATTGCGGCCCTGCCCCGCGACCGCCGCGACCGGCCCACCACCGACCTCAAAATGACGGTGACGGTGGACAAGCTGAAGAAGAAGAAAATCACGGAGCTGTACGGCTACAACTACTAACCGCCCATGAAGATTCTGCTCACTGGCTCCAATGGTTTGCTGGGCCAAAAGCTAGTGGCGCTGCTGCACGCAATGCCCGGCGTAGAGCTGGTGACCACGGCCCGCGGCCTCAACCGCCTGGCCGACCAGTACCCGGCGCTGCGCTTTAGGCCGCTCGATGTCACGGATGCCGGCCAGGTGCAACAGGTGCTGGCGGCCGAGCGCCCTACCCACCTCATTCACACCGCCGCCATGACGCAGGTCGATGAGTGCGAGCAGGACCAAGATGCTTGCTGGGCGCAGAACGTGACGGCCGTTGCGCACGTGGCCACGGCCTGCGCGCGGCAGGATATTCACCTCACGCACCTCAGTACCGACTTTATTTTCAACGGGGAAGAGGCCCTGCTGATTGAAGACGCCATCCCCGACCCCCTCAGCCACTACGGAGTGAGCAAGCTGGCTGCTGAGCGCATGGTGCAGGCAACCAGTGGTCTGCGTTGGGCTATCGCGCGCACGGTGCTGGTCTACGGCACGCTCACGGCGGGTAGCCGCAGCAATATCGTGCTTTGGGTGCGCGACTCGTTGCGCAAAGGTCAGGCAATCAAAGTAGTCGATGACCAATGGCGGACTCCTACCCTGGCCGAAGACCTAGCCCTCGGCTGCTGGCTGCTGGCCCGGCAGTCGGCCCAGGGCATCTATCACCTCAGCGGCCGCGAGCTGCTGACGCCCTACCAGATGGCGCAACAAGTGGCCAGCTTTTTTCAGCTTGACCAGTCTTTGCTGGAGCGCGTGAATAGCAGCACGTTTACCCAACCGGCCCGGCGCCCGGCGCGCACGGGGTTCACCATCGCCAAGGCCGAGCGCGAGCTGGGCTATCGACCCCGTTCTTTTGCTGAGGGCATTGCCTTGCTGGCTCAGCAAGCAGCGCTCGCCGATACCTGATTTAATAGCGCGAATAACTAGTAAAAAAAAGCCCGCTGGCATGGCCAACGGGCTTTTCAACTATAAGCCTTCCGCTTCTAAAATACTTGTTTTCTAAATAATTGGACGCTGATAAAAGGAATAATTTAGTATAGTTTGCTCCTAAGTTGATGCTTGGTAAAAATGGTAGTAAGTGTTTATTCAATAGATACGAGTAGTAGCAATTAAAGGATAAAAAAGGACCTTATAGGTGGTCGGGCCATTCACCGATAAGCAATCCGCCCACCAATAGTGCGGTGCGTTGCCGCAGTGCCACTTCACCCAAGGCGCGGGGTACCAAGCGACCATCGAGGGTGGTGAAGTCGCGCCCTGCGGTGAGGGCGGTATAATCGACCGGAGACGAGCTCGGGTGCGAAAAGTCCTGTCGGGATGAATAGGCGGCTTTCATCTAAAATATACTAGGTAGGACTGATGATACTGGGCTGTAATGGACTATTGAGTAGTAATCCGATACAAGATTAACGATGCTTTTAACCTCATAAAAGGACACACTACCTGCGTTTGTGACATTGGGGATTTATAATATTAACAAAAAAATACTAAAAAATACTAAAAATAATTAAATTACTAAAATAATAATTCTCGAATTAGACCTGTAAAATACTGCTTAGAAGTACTTTGCGGTATTTACGGCAAAAGACGGCATACTTGCCTTGGACTAATTTTGTGACAATGCGCCCCACTATTAGCTGCGATTTGTAGCCAGTTTATTCACTTTTTGAGGCATGTGCGAGCTGTTGCAAAGCCAAAAGAGTGCATAGCAACGCCAGGCCTGGGGCGGCCGCCACCCACCAGGCAGTGGGGTCTTGACGAAGCGTAGTGAGTAGGCTACCCCAACTCACTTGGTCTGGAGCCTGGCCGATACCAAGAAAAGCCAGTGCATTCTCCAGGCCAATGAGGCCCGCCAGACTGAGCGGCGCGAAAGCATACAACGGCTGACTGGCGTGCGGCAAGGCGTGGCGCAGCCATATTCGCCAGGCTGGTATCCCACTTGCCTGGGCCGCTTCGATGAAAGGCTGGACCCGTACCCGCAGCATTTGCGCCCGCACCAAGCGGGCAGTTTCAGGCCAGGCCACAAGAGCTAGTAAGCCAAGTAGTTGCAGGGGAGAGAGAGGTGGGCCAGCGGCCAGGGCTACCAGCAATATCAACCGGGGCACTGCCCCCAGCAAAGCAGTGGCGCCCAGTACCAAGCTGTCGAGCGGCAGCGCGACTGTGCGTGCTACCCCACGCCAGCGGCCAGATAATGGGTAGTGTGAAAAAAGATAGGATGCTAGCAGGCTGCTTATAAGCAGTAGGATGGTTATGGTTGTGCGAGCGGGCAGGGCGCCAAGCCACCAGGCCGCTGCCAGTAGCCACACGCCGCTGGCCAGGGGTAAGCGCAAGCGACTATTGCCCCAAAAACCCGCCGCGCTGCCTGCGATGGCACCCACCGCCGTAGCCAGCCCAACGGCCGGTAAGCTTACTACCACCAATCGCCGGGCACCCGCTACCAAGCCCGCCAAAACGTCGCGGCCCAACGGGTCGGTGCCGAGGTAGTGGGATGAGCTGGGTGGCGTGGCCATGTGCAGCAGGTCGGGCGTGGCAGCAGGGTAGGGTAGCGGCAGCCAGGGAGCCAATAGCCCAATAGCCAGCACCACGCCAAGCCAGCTAACAGCGAGGTAATAAGCCGATTGGCGAAAAGCTGGTAGCCTGCCTGTTGAATTCATGCGGCAGGGCGAAGACGGGGGTCAACCAGAAAATAGAGAACATCGGCTATTATCAGGCTTAGTAGGCGCACGCCAGCAATTAATAACACGCCGGCAACTACCACGGGGTAGTCATGGGCTGCTGCTGCTTCGGCAAGCAGGCGGCCGCTGCCAGGTAGCGCAAAAACCACCTCTACCACCACGGTGCCAGCCACTAGGGTGGGTAGCAGGTCCGTGAGCGTGGTAAACAAGGGTAGTAGGGCATTGGGCAGCAAGTGTTGCCGCAGTACCCGGCCAATCGGCAAGCCTTTAGCACGCGCCGTAGTAGCATAGGCGGCGGCCGATTCGTGGCGTAGGCTTGCCGCTAGGGGTAGCGTTAGGGCGGGTAGCACCGCCAGCACCAGGCTGAGCAGGGGTAGGGCTGCCCGGCTGGTCCAGTAGCCTAGCGCGGCCCACCGGCTGGTTTCAACCCTCAAGCTGGCAGTCGGTAGTAGGTTTAGTACATCGGGATTGGCGAGTAGCAGCAGGAGCGCCAGCGCCACCAAAAAAAGGGGCATTACCTGCAAGGCCGCGAGGCCTGCCCGCACTGCTGCGCGTGCCCTCCCGCCAGGCGCGCGGGCCAGGTACAGCGCTAGTCCCAGGGCCGAAATAGCCGCCAGAATGGCCGCACTGCCAGCCAGCGGTACACTATATAGCAAGGCTTGGCTAAGTAAAGCCGTTACGGGCTGCCCATCCGCGTACGACTGCCCAAGATTACCGTGCGCTAACTGGCTGACCCACGCGTGATACTGATTGTGATTTCCATTCCACTGCCACTGTCCATTCAGGCGGGTGACGTAAAAAACGGGCTGCGTAAGCCCCAGCCGTTGCTTCACTGCCAGCTGAGCAGCAATGGACTGCGAGCTGGTGATGGGGTAAGCCAAGTCGTTCGCATCGCGTAAGTCCAGCTGCTCGGGACTAATGGGTAAGAGCCGACTGACAATAAATACCAGCGAAGCGATGCCCCAGGCGGCCAGCGCCGCGCGCCCAAGCCGGGCCAGTAACCAGCGCCCCATAGTTTAAGGAGTAGCCGCAGTAGCCACGCTATCACCGGCTCGCGCCCAGGAAAGGGCAGTGGCTGCGTAGCCCGGCTTAAGCCCCGACGTAACGATACGACGCAGTTGCTTGCTCGCCGCCAATCGATTGGCTAGTAAAAACAGAGGCACCATTGGCATTTCATCCCGCATCATTAGCTGGAAATGGTGTAGGAGCCGTTGCTTCCGAGGGAGGTTGCCTTCGGTTGAAATGACTTCTAAAAGGCGGTCCGTAGCTGGCCCGCCAAATCCCATGATATTGCCCGTCCCGATTGCCTTCGTGTGCAGGAGCGGAGAAAAATTAGACCCAAAGGGATTGCCTCTAATTGTACGAATATATACGTCAAAATCTCCGGTCTTCAGCGAGGTGCTGAGAGCCGAAGCTTCGAGTGGGAGCAGCGCGACAGGAATGCCTAGCTTGGCTGCCGCCGCCCGAAACTGCAGCGCGATAGTGGCAAACGTCGATTCGTCGGTGCGGTAGCGCAACGTCAGGGCTAAAGGCTCTGGGCTATTTTGGTGGTGCCAACTGCCGTCGGCCTGGCGCTGCCAGCCCGCCTGACGCAATAAAGCCATTGCCTGAATCGGAGCATAAGCCAGCGTCGATAAGCTATCGTAGTAGAAAGGGCTTGTCGGCGGCACTAAGCCTACCGTGAGGCTACCCTGCCCTAGTTGCGTGGCGGCCAGCAGGCCCGCTGGGTCAAACAGCCGGCCAAGGGCCTGTCGCGTAAGCTTATCGCGTAGCACGGGCCGCCGTACGTTAAAGCCAGCCGTTACTATATCGTACGATGGCCCGGTGTAAAAAGCCAATTCGCGCCGGGCCGCCGACGAGGCTTGCATTCGCTGAAAAATACGCGCGGGCATGTGCGGGTACACATCCAGCTCATGCCGCCGCAGCGCCAGGGTGGCCGCCGCATCGTCGGGTACGATAACGTAGTCGAGCAGTTGCGGCCGTGCCTGAAGCACAAAAGGGGCCGGCCGCAGGTCATCACCCCACCACCCCACCTTGCGCTCAAACAACAAGTGTCGGTTATGCTCCCACGCTGCCAAGCGGTAAGGCCCACACCCTGGCAAGTGACCCGGATAGCGGGCGAGGTTCGCCTGCTTATAGCGGCTCACTAGCGCCGCCATTGCGGGGGTAGGGGCCTTGGCCGCGGGCCAGTCCTGCAGCGTAGCCAGGGGTAAAGCCCGTAGGCTATGCTCCGCATCAAGGGTAGCTTCCGGAAGAATCGAAAAATCTCCCGACGCGTTAATAAGCTCTGTTGCCTGCCCACTGCACACCAAAGTAAAGTGCCGTGGGTCGGTAGGGTCTGGTAAAAGCTGCCGAATAAAGCCGTACTGCGTGCGGACTACCTCATTCGGCAGGCCTGGGCACTGCATCAGCTTCAGGGTAAAGTCTACGTCGGTAGCCAGCACCGGGCGGCCGTCATCCCATGTTGCGGCTGGCCGCAAATGATACTCCAGGCGCATGGTAGAATCACCAATCAGCTGAACACCGGGTAAACGTTGGGCCAGTGCCGGCGAATAGCTATCAGTTTGGTAGTCAACCTGCAATAAAGATAAATGCAGCAGGCTATTCGCATCAATGGCGTTTTGATTGGGTAGCGCCAGCGGGTCCAGATTCACGGGGTCATTGGACCAGCGAATGTGAATAGGGTCAGTAGCCTGAACTTGCTCAAGGGAGGCTGTTGAACAGGCGCCGGTCAGTGAAGCAAGCAAGCTGCCAAGCCAGTAATATCTCATCTAACAACGGCAGGAAAATGCCGCTGGCAAGTTAAGCATAACTAGGCCATTGCTGTTCTAGCGCGGTTTAGTCACCGCCCCAGCCCGTGCCGCCTACGGCCGAAGAAGAGCCCGTGTAGTCACCGCCCCAACCCGTACCACCTACTTTAGCAGTAGGTTGACCCGTAATAGTGAAAAACTGAAAAAGCGCGAGGGTAAGGAGCTCAAACATGATGGTAGAAAAGGTTGTGGTGAATTGTTGATACAAATCTCACCCCTTTTCTACTCTCTCAAAAGGACAGAAACCAATTGCTCGTGACAGTAACTATGCAAAGGCTTTTTTGCATTAAAAACAGAAAAAATAAGCTGATTCGCGGTAGCTGAGTGGTATTTGCTAAATGATGGGAGGTATTCAGCGCGCGGAAAACGCAAAATGTGACATCATATCGACTAAATAGTGTGAGCTACACCAAGATACAAAGTTTGGCAAGGCAGAAACGCGGCGCAAGGACAATTCGCGTATTTTTGTTTCACGCACTTTTGCCTGCTGAAAAGCTGAAAACTGCCTTTAAGAGCTTCTAAAGCATTTTTTTGATGGAAGAAATTGCAAATTTGGCGCGAATTGTGACATTGCGTCGAACGGGCCAGCGCCCATTACTTGATTTAGACGCCGCTCGCCTTGGCAAGGAAGAACGGCTGATGCAGGAAGTGGCGGCCAACCCCAAGCTGACAGCCATTCAGCTCACCAAGTCGCTGTATGGGGCAAACTCGACGAGCAACCAGGCGGCTATGCGCCAGTTGCGGGCTCGGGTGCAGGATAAGCTGCTGAATCATTTGTTTTTTCTGGACCATTCAGACCCTCGGTTCTTAGTATCAAGGCGTTATGAGGTAGAATGCCTTGATTTACTGCATAAGTGCACTATTTTATACCTTGAAGGCGAGTATACCTTAAATGAGCGCTTGCTACGGCGGTGTATGCGGCTGGCTATGCAGGGCGAATTCACGACCTATGAAGAGCAGGCTGTGCAGAAGCTCCGCACCATCTACGCCTCCCAGCGCCAGCAGACTAAATATGATGAAATGAACGACCGCCTACCCGAGCTGCGGCGGGTACTCAATATTGAGCAGGAAGCGGAAGAAATTCGCCTGGCGGTGCTCATTGGCATGGAGCAGGCCGTGTCGAAGCGCCAGGCAGTCAAGCTCAAAATACCAGTGTACCTGGCGCGGCTGGAGGAGCTCTACAAGCTGGCGCCTACGTTCACCACATTTTCGGCGCGCTACCGGGTGCGCCTAACCAGTGCGGGCCTGGCGGGGCAATACGATGATATTATTCGCGATACTGAAGAGGCTAGCGAAATGCTGGAAGCGGGCCTTATCAATGAGCGGCGCTTCGACCAGCGCTTCAACCAGTTTATGAACGTGTATGCGCACCTGCGCAGCCGCCGGCCTATGGAAGGCCTCAAGCTAGCCAAGGAGTTCGCCCAAACCATTCACCCTACTTCCAGCAATTGGTTCTACTTCTACGAACATTACTTACTCCTGGCCCTGCACGCGCGGGAATACGAGCGGGCGCTGGTGCTGCTGCACACGGCTCAGAAAAACCCGTCGTATGGCAAGCAGCGGCTAGCCGCGCTGGAGCGCTGGGAGCTGCTGGCGGCCTACACCGAGCTGATGCTGCCCTTTGAGCGCATGTCGGTGAAGCGGCGCAGTCAGATTGCCGTTTTTGCCGCCCTCACGGTGCCCGAGTATAGCCGCGATAAGCTGGGCTTCAACGTGGCCATTCTGGTTTTTCAGCTGGTGCACTACTTGCAGCAGCGGCTGCTGGAGCCGGTGCTGTCGCGCCTCGAACGCCTGCGCAAGTATCAGCAGCGCCACCTGCGCGACGCGGCCACGCTGCGCAGCCGCACCCTGCTGCGCCTGCTGCTGCTGCTGCCGGAGGCCAACTTCGACCCCTTGGTGCTCGCGCAGCGGGGTAAGACATTCGTGGCTGTTCTGAAAAAAGCGCCCCTGGTGGGCGAAGCGGACTCGGAGGTAGAAATTATTCCCTACGAGGACCTGTGGCAGCTGGTACTGGATATTTTAACGGTTGGCGAGCCGGAGTAGCAGCTCGCTAGCTAGACTACGGCTCCACAATCACTTCCTGGCTCACGCAGTTGCTGGCGGCGCACGCGCCGGGGCCGTAGCCGCGCAGGCTCATGCGCACTGGAAAGCGGCCGGCCTTGCGAAAAATATGCTCGGCCCGGCGGCCCTGCTGAATGAAACCATCGCGAAAATCCCAAACCACGACCACCGATTGGCAGTCGGGCAGCACCGAGTCGAGCGCGTCGAAGGCCACCGGCTGGCCCACGCGCACGGTGAGGGTAGGGCCCGCGCTGAAGTTGAGGACCGGCTTGCGCGTCAGGTCCACGTCGAAGGTTTTTTCGGCGCGGCGCACCTCGCCGGTGGCGGGCACCACCACGTCGAGCACCACCTGGTAGCGGTCGCGCTTGGCGTAGCAGTGCGTGATGGTGAGGCCCGTGAGGGTGGTGCCATCGCCCATATTCCAGCGGTATTCCAGGGGGCCGGCGCCGGGGTCTACCGAGCGGGAGGCATCAAAATCGACGCACAGTTCGGCGGGTTGCAGCGGGCCGCAAGCCACCGCCTGCGGGGCATCGGCCGTGCTGGGGGGGGTAGAGGTCTGCGCCTGGGCCAATGCCGCCGAACCAAGTAGCACTAGCAGCCCGGCCAGCCGGCGTCGGCGCTGAGCGGCCGTAAAAAGGGGGGTAGGGGAAAAAAGCACCGGCAAGCAGGTTAGCGTGAAAGAGAGCAGGTGGGGTAGGCGCGGCTACAGCTTATTGAGGCGCTGGAGCAGGCCGCGCATGTACGTTTGGCCCACCGGAATGTACTTGTCTTTGATAAGCAAGGAATTATCTTCCAAGGCCTGCACGTAGTCGATGTTGATAATAAAGGAGCGGTGCACCCGCACGAAGCGAAGCGCCGGAAACTTCTCCTCAATGGCCCGCATCGTGCTGTACACGATGAGCTTGCCGCGGGCCGTGACGAGGTGCACGTAGTCGCCAAGGGCCTCCACGTAGTACACGTCGGCAAAGCTGACGCGCACCAGCTTGTTATCAACCTTCACGAAGGTGAAATCAGGACTGCTGCCGGCGGGCAGCGCCGGCAGCTCGTCGGCGTCGGCGTCGCGCTGGGTGTTCACGTTTTCCAGCACCTTCTGGGCCGCTTGCAAAAAGCGGGGGTAGCTCAGCGGCTTGAGCAAGTAGTCGGCCACGGCAAACTCAAACGCCTGCACCGCATACGACTGGCTGCTGGTGATGAGCACTACCTGCGGCGGGTCGGGCAGCGTGCGCAGCAGGTCGAGACCCGACATGAGCGGCATTTCTACGTCCAGAAACAGCACGTCAAACGCCTGACTACGCAGCACTTCGGCCGCCTCAATGGCACTGCTGCAATCGCCCGATGCTTCCAGAAAAGGGGTGTTGGCAATGCAAGCGCGCACTACCTGCACCGAAAGCGGGTCATCGTCAATAATGAGGCAGCGCAGCGGGGCCGTAGCTACGGCCGCAGGCTCAGGGGTAGAAGTAGTCATGCAGAAAGGAAAAGGCGTGCCGGAACTAAACAAAAGTAGCGGCTACTTCAGCCGCAGCAGTAAGCTACTACGCAAAAACCATCCGGTTCAGATGTAGCAGCGGGCGGCTAAATTAGGCCCGCTCCTGCAGCTGCGGATAGAGCTGCCCGAGCTGCTGCCGCACCGTTTGCAGCAGGGGCGCGCAGTAGGGGTAGTCGGGGGTGCGGGCGCTGCGCTCCAGCTCATCGAGCTGGGCGTGCAGGCCGGGCACCCCAAAGTACGCCACCTGGCCCTTGAGCTTGTGGGCGGCGGCGGCCAGGCCGGCGGGGTCGTGGGGGCAGGCCGCCACCAGCAGCTGCTCAATGGCCGGGGCTTCCGTTAGAAAGGTATTGACAATCTGGCGGATGAAGCCCGCGTTGCCACCCGACAGCTCCTCCAGCTGCTGCCAGTTGGGATGCAGCGTGGGCGGCGCGCTGGGGGGTAGGGCGGCGGGCGGCGCGGCGGGGCCGGCGCTGGCGGGGGTGGCCAGGCGGCCGGTAAAGTGGGCCAGCCGCGCGTAGAGCACCGCCGGCTCGAAGGGCTTGGCCAGCAGGTCGTTCATGCCGGCGGCCAGGGCCAGGCTGCGGTCTTCGGGCAGCACCGAGGCCGTGAGGCCGATGATGGGCAGCCGGGCCGCGTCGGGAAAATGCTGGCGCAGGGCGCGGGTGGCGGCGTAGCCATCGAGCTCGGGCATCTGCACGTCCATAAACACGGCGTCGAAGGGCTCGGCGGCGGCCATGACCTGCTCCACGGCCAGGCGGCCATTCGCGGCGATAAAGACCTGCACGTTCCAGTTTTCCATCGTTTTGCGGGCCACCAGCTGGTTGAGCTGGTTGTCTTCGGCCACCAGCACCCGCAGCGCCGGCTCGAAGGGGGGTAGGGGCCCGGCCACGGCGCCGGGCTGCGCCAAGCTGGGGTCGGCCACGGGGTAGGTCAGCTCAAAATAAAACGTCGAGCCTACCCCCTCCGCGCTGCGCACGCCCAGCTGGCCGCCGTGCAGCTGCACCAGATTGCGCGCGATACTCAGGCCCAGGCCCGTGCCCCCAAACTCGCGGGTGGTGCTGGTATTGGCCTGCGAAAAGTCTTCAAAAATGGCCGCCAGCTTGTCCTGCGGAATGCCGATGCCCGTGTCCGTCACCTCAAAGCGCAGGGCCACGTGGCCGGCCGGGGCCAGCTCGGGCGCCCGGCCCGCCCGCACCGTCACGCCGCCCTGGCGGGTGAATTTCAGCGCGTTGCTAACCAGGTTGACCAAGACCTGCTGCAAGCGCACCGGGTCGCCCACGACGGCGACGGGCACCTCGTCGGCCACCTCCACGCGCAGGCGCAGGCCCTTGCTGTCGGCCGCGTAGCGGAAGAGCGTGGCCAGCCCGCGCACCGCCTCGGGTAGCCGGAAAGCCACCTGCTCCAGGGTCAGCTTGCCGGCTTCCATCTTCGACGAGTCGAGGATGTCGTTGAGAATCACCAGCAAATTCTGCGACGAGGAGCCGATGGCCGTGAGGTATTCGCTTTGCTCAGTCGTAGTGGGCGTGTGTTGCAGCAGGTTGGTGAGGCCGATAACGGCGTTCATCGGCGTGCGAATCTCGTGGCTCATGTTAGCCAGAAACTGCGCCTTGGCCCGGCGCGACGCCTCCGCCGCGTCGCGGGCCACCAGCAGCTCGCCGTTTATCTGCTCGATGGCGTGGTTTTTCTGCACTAACTCACTGGTGCGCTCCCGCACGGTGGTTTCGAGTTGCAGCTTCTGGCGGCGCAGCACGCCTTCGCGGGTGCGCACCACGGCCGCCAGCAGCCCGGCCAGCGCTAGCAGCCCCAGCGCCAGCGCCGCCGGCGTGCGCCACCAGGGCGTGGCAATGGTGAAGGTGCTGGTGGCGGCCGGGCTCCACGCGGCGCCCGGCCCGGCCCGGCGCACCTGCGCCTCCAGCGCGTAGCGGCCCGGCCCGAGGCCCACAAACTGCGCTTCGCCAGCCGCGCTGGGGCGGCTCCACTCCTCGGCCAGGCCGCGCAGGCGGTAGCGGTATTGCAAGCCCGCCGCGCCGCCCGGCGCCAGGCTGATGCCCTGCAGCGCAAAGCTGACGCGGTGCCGGCCAGCCGGCAACTCGCCTAAACTACTTACCGGCCGCGCCTCGCCATCAACCTCCGACCCGCTGAGTGCCAGGCCGGGGGTAGGGCCCGCGCCGGGCCGAGCCCGCGCCAGCTGGCCGAGGTCGAGGCGCAGCGCGCCGGCGGTAGTATTGAGCCAGGCCAGCGGCGGCGGCCCAGCGGCTAGCGAGGCGGCGGGTAGTAGGGCGCGCACCAGCTGGTCGTCGGGCGCGGCGAGGGGGGTAGGGCGGTGGCGCGGGTCGAGCAAGGTGAGGCCCTGCGGGTGCACCAGCAGCAGCGCGCCAGCCAGCGGCGCGGGCAACGGCAGCAGGGCCGTGAGGTAATCGTCGGGCAGCGTGCCGGTGGCCTTTGCCAGGTGCTGCCAGCGGCCGCCCGGTGGTAGAAAATACAGCCCCTGCCCTTCGGTGCCGACCCAGATGGTACCGGCCGCGTCTTCAGCCAGGGCGCTGGCGTCGAGGCCCACGGGCGTTAATTTTTCATAGCGAAAGCGGCGGGTGGCAGGCTCCCACACGGCCAGGCCAGTGTTGTGCGTGCCCACCCACACGCGGCCGGTGCGGTCGGCCAGCAGGGCGTAGGTACTGTTGTGCAGCAAGCCATTAGCCGTGGTAAAATGCTGCGCTGCCAGGGTAGCCGACTTGCCAGTCGGAACGAAGTAGATGCCATCGGCCGCCGTGCCCACCCATAGACCCGAGCCGGGCGCGTAAGCCAGCGCCGTCACGGCCGAGCCGAGGCTGGTGGGTAGGCCGGCTACGGGTTGAGCCGGTTGGCCGGGGGTAGAAACAGCAAGTAAGCCTGTGGGCGTGCCGACCCAAAAGCCGCCCCCCAGCGCGGCCGGACGCGCCAGTTTTATCTCGGCGCCAGGGGCTATACTTGCTGGTGCGCTGGCTTTAGGCCACAGACTTAAATATCGGTCGGCGTGCTGCCAGAGGCCCTGGCCGGCGGTGCCCAGCCAGGCGGTGCCCTCGCGGTCTTCGAGCAGGCAGATGGGCACTACGTCGGGGGGTAGGGCCAGGTGGTAGCGGCGCTGGTAGGCGCCGAGGCGGGCCGTGTCGGGGACCGGCGCGCCCACGCGGCCGGGCGGTGGGCCGCCGCGCTGACTAGCCAGCGCAGGTCGAAAAGCCCGGCCCGTTGCCGCGCGCACCGAGCGCCCGCCCTGGTCGTGCAGTACCCAGAGCGCGCCGGTGGCGGGGTCCTGCCAGAGGCCCGTAACGAAGTCCTCAGCCAGACCATCGCGGGTGGTAAAGGTCACGAAGTGGCTACCGTCGTAGCGCGCCAAGCCCTCGGCGGTGCCCAGCCAGAGGTAACCCTCCCGGTCTTGCAGCAGGCAGTAAATGAACGGCTGGCTCAAACCCTGCTCGCGCCCGAAGTGCCGCACGAACGCCTGCGGGCCGGCCTGGCCGTGGCTCAGCCCGGTCCGCAGCATTAGCAGTGCCACCAGCAGCCAGCGCCACGGCCGCAGCCTCTCAAACAACATCGCAACCACGCAGAAAAAAGGATTGGGCTAAGCTGGCCAAATCAGCCAGTCTGCGCAAGTTACCAACCCGCGTCAGCTTCCGGCTACCTTCTGGCCGACCCGCATTTAAGGCTCGCCCAGCCGACCTAAATTCGCAGCGAAGACCTTCGGGCCGGCTGAGCGCGCGCCTTACTCAAATACAATACGACGGGCCGCCGGGGTGCCCCCGGTAGGCTGATACAGCAAATTATACAAACCAGTGGCTACGCTCATCTGCAAGGTGCGGTCCAGCGAGGCACCGGTTTGCTGCACCTGCTCCTGCCACACCACGCGGCCCAGGTTATCGACCAGGCGCAGGCTCACCGCGCCCGTGAAGGCGGGCAGCTGCACGTGCAGGGCGCCGCCGGTGGGGGTAGGGTTGGGCCAGGCTTCGAGGCCCACCGCGCTGGCAGCGCTGGTGAGGGCCAGCACGGTGCCGCCCACCTGCACGTTGTCGAGGTATAAATACTGGCCGTAGCCGTTGCGCCCCATGAAGCGGATGACTACCGACCGGCCCACGTAGGGCGTTAGGTCCACGCGCTCCTGCCGCCAGCTGGCGCCCGAGGTGGGCACGAAAATGGTCGAGTCGTCGGGGGCGGCGGTGGGCAGCGTGCCGGCCGCGCCCTTGGCGTAGGGCGTGCCCAGGATGGCGCCGGTGCAGGCGTCGGCAATCTGCACCGTCAGCGAGTCGAGCTTGCTGTTATCGACCTTCGCATAAGCTAGGTCAAATAGCAGCGTGGGCGCGCTGCTGCCGCCCAGGTTAATGGCCGGCGAATACATGGCATCGTGTTCGCCCACGTTCGAGTCGAACCAGAATGGCGCCCGCAGCACCCGGCTGGTCTGCCCGTTGCGACCGATAATATTCTCGGCGATGGTCCAGGTCACGCCCTTGTCGGGGTTCACTACGCTCCAGCCGGGGGGTAGGGTTTGCGAGTTGGCCGTATTGTCAAATGTCTCCGCCAGCGGCAGGCTGCGCCCCCCCACCGCCACCGGAATGCTGGTGGTGCTGCTGCCATAGGCGTTGCTCACCGTGAGCGTGGCCACGTAGTTACCGTTGGCCGCATATGTCACGGTGCCGGGGCTTTGGGCCGATGAAGTGGCCGGCGAGCCGCCCGGAAAGCTCCAGTTGTAGGTGCCGGGGCAGTAAGCCGCCGAGCTGGCAAACGACACGCTGCCGCCCGCGCACACGCTGGCCAGCGCGGGCGTGACGGTGGCCAGCGGCGCCCGCCCGTAGATGAACACGTAGCCCGTGTCAGTGCGCGTGGCGGTGCCGGCGGCGTTGGTCACGCTGAGCACCACCGGGTAGTGGCCCGGCGCGTTGTACACCACCGAGGGGGTAGGGCCGGTGGCCGTGGCAGGCGTGCCACCCACAAAAGTCCAGGCGTAGGCCGTAGGCTTAAAGAGCGAAGAATCAGCAAACTGCACCGTGAGGCCGGGGCAGCCGACAGTGGGCTGCGTGGCGGTGTAGAGCGCCACCGGCGCCGGGTTCAGGCCCGTCACGGCGATGTCGTCGAACACGCGCCCGGCGCGGCGGCTGGCCGTGCTGCCCGTAGCCGCGCCCGTGCCATATTGCTGAAACTTGAGCCGCACGTCGTTGCCCAGCGTCAGGCCGTTGGCGGTGGCCAGCTGGGTCAGGCTCACCGACTTGGTTTGGTACGTGGTGGTGGCGTTGGTGCCGGTCAGGTCAAAGACCCGGTACCAGGTGGTGCCGCCGTCCACGCTCAGCGCTACCCCATCCGAATTCGTGGAACCCGTAAACTGCGCGGGCATCTGCTGGTCGGTTTCGGCCGCAAACTTGCGCTCCCGAAAGGTGAGCAGCGCGTTGGCGGCGGGCACGCCCGTGAAGTACCACACCACTTCGTTGAGCGCGCTGGGCGCGATGCCAGGGTACGAGTCGAGCAGCAAATGCTGGGTGCCCGAGGCCGGATTCAGGGTATTGATAACCTGCACCCGGCCGGCCGCCGTGCTGCTCACGGTCCAGCTGGGGGGTAGGGCGCCCTTTTCGAGGTCCTCCACCGCCGGGGGGATAGTGGCCACCACCGGCCCATAAATGGCCGTGTAAGCATCAAGGAGCCCCGCGCCGGTTTGCAGGTCGGCCGTGGTGACGCCGATGAGGCGGGCCGTGGAGGTGAGGCGGGCGTACACCTGGGCCGGGGTCAGCGTGGGCTCCGATTGCAGCAGCAGCGCCGCCACCGCCGCCGCGTGCGGGGCCGCCGCCGAGGTGCCGAAGAAGTTCTGAAACCCATCATTCTCCGTATCCGAACCCGTGTAGAAAAACGAGGTATTCACGCCATCAACGGCGGCAAAGTTGGGTTTCTGGCGCACCTCGGGCGTAGCCAGGGCCGTGCCGTTGGGCGCAAACAGGATGGTGGGCTTGCCCAGCGAGGTATAATATTCCGGCACGCGCGGGTTGTAGTAGGGTACGGCGGCCACGGCCATCGCCGCCGTGGCCGCCGCGTGCCCCACCAGGGTGCCGCTGTTGGTCTGCCACTCCGTGGGGCCCACCACCGTCGGCGACAGCCCGTTCAGCTCATTGATGTACTTGAGGCGGGTAGGGTTAGCCGTGCCCGCCCGGCGCGCGATTACCAGGTCGAAAGCCGTGGTATGCGTTTGGGTCGTGTCGTTCGAAAAACCAATAATTTCCAGCGGGTACTGGTACTTGATGTTGTCGATGGTGGAGCTGGCTACCGTGTCGCCCTTCTGCGCCACGCCGCTGGCCCGCACCCGAATCAGGTACATATCCAGGTCCGTTTTCACGCCCGTAGTGGTGTAAAACGGGTCCGACCATTGCAGCGGCAGGGTGAGGTCGTAGCCATTGGCCACCACGAAGCGCTGGGCCACGTCGGTCGTGCCGGTGGTGGAGAAATTCAGCCGCCCTACCCCCCTGGCATCGTTCACAAAGGCCGGGGCGGCGTTCTCGTAGCTGTTGTTCGCGTCGTTGGCCGCCGCCGAGAAGTACGCCACGCCCTGGCTCACTACCTGCGTCACGGCCTGCGCGATTACGCCATCCTGAAAAAACGGCTCCGTGAAATACCCGATATCATCCACTATCACCCGGCAGCTGCCCCCGGCCGCGCTGGCCAGCTGGAGTATCTGGTTGGCAAAATCGCCCTCGCTCACATTGGCCGTGGCAAACGACAGGGGCGCGCCGGGTGCCAGGTCGTGCGCAATCTGGCACATGGCGCGGCCCTCGTCGGTGCTGCCATCGTCGAGCAGCACGCGCACGCCCGCGGCGGGCAGGTCGCCGGCGGCAATGTCGGTGGCCGCCCCATTCAGGGCATTAAACGAGTCACTAAGCACCCCGATACGCACGCCCGTGCCGTCGAGGTTTTTGGGGTGGGTAGCGCGGGTGCGGGCCGTTTCCAGCGTCACATCGCCCTGGCTGGTCACCACGCCCACGTGCGGCCGGGGCTGGTAAGTAGCCACCACCCCCAGCAGGCCCTGCGGCGCCAGCGCTTCCAAGGTGCCGGGCGCCAGCTGGCTTATCGGCAGCAGCCCTTCCACAAAATGCAGGGCGGGGTAGGAGGCCGTGGGCGCGAAACCCCGGCTTTGTAGGCTCGGCAGCAGCGTGGCCACGTTCTGGGCCATCACGCGCACCAGCACCGCCGTGCCGCCCTTCCCAAACCGCAGTTGCGGAAAGCTGGCGCTGGGCGCCAAGCTGCCGCCGCTCGCCCGGCTAGTCGCCCCCTGCCCAACTTGGTACAGGCGCTGCAAGTCGCCCCCCACCCGCGAGCGCGGGTTGGTGCGCAGGGCGGCTACTTGCGGGGCCGGCGCCCGGTGGGGGGTAGGCAGGGCCCCGGCACCCCGGCGGGCCAATCCTGGCAACGCCGGCCCTTGCTGCGCCACCGCCGCCTGGCCCACGCCCGCCCAGGCGGCGAGGCCAAACAACGCTGCCCGCAGCGTAGAAACTGAAAAGATAGCGGCCACGCGAGAAGAAGTCGGCATGAGGAAAAGATGAATAACCGGTTAGCTATCTTGCCCATACTGAGGACTTTCCGCCGGTTGCTTCTTGCTAAGCTAGCGGTGGCAAAACTTAGTTCCAGCCCGCAATCGACCGGCTGGTAGCTGCATATCGACTAACGGCAGGTGGTAGTCTGGCTACCAGCTCAAGCATGAGCGGCCCGAACCTTTTGCTACCCAAAGAGCTTGTGCTGACTAACGGCGCGGCGGCCGTAATTTTGCACGTGCGCTGGCTTGTTTGCCGCGCAGTTCTATTTTAAATTTTTGCTGTAAAAAGATGGCTGTTTATCCTGAATACATGGTTGCCCCTATCCGCCAGGACCTGACGGAAGCGGGCTTCGAGCAACTGATGACCCCCGAGGCAGTCGATTCGGCCCTGGCCGATACCGAAGGCACCGTGCTGGTGGCCGTCAACTCGGTGTGCGGCTGCGCGGCCGGCAAGGCCCGCCCGGCCCTCAAGCTGGCCCTCGCCAGTTCCGACAAGAAGCCCGGTAAACTCGTTACCGTTTTTGCCGGCATGGAAACCGATGCTGTGGCCAAAATGCGCGAGCACATGCTGCCCTACCCCCCCTCCTCGCCCTGCATCGGCCTCTTCAAAGACGGCGAGCTGGTGCACATGATTGAGCGCTACCATATCGAAGGCTCCGACCTTATGCGCATCGTGAACAACCTGCAAGGCGCGTTCGAGGAGTACTGCTAGACCACTGATTAGCGCGGATTTTACCGGATTTCACGGATTTTGTGGACGGCTCCTGACTTAGTTAGGGGCCGTTCTTTTTTTGATTTATGCTTATTTGCATCTATGTTAATTGATACTCGATTTAATGACCTCACGCGCAGAATTATTGGCTGTGCCATGCGGGTACATCATGAGCTTGGCAGTGGCTTTCCTGAGTTGATTTACCAGCGAGGATTAGCGGTAGAATTGAAGGAGGCAAGCATTGATTTTCAGGGCGAAATTCACTTGCCGGTCTTTTATAAAGAAACGAGTATAGGTGCTCGGCGAGCAGATTTTTTGGTTGATAATCAAGTGCTGATTGAGTTGAAGGCGGTCGGTGAGCTAACAGATGCGCACCACGCTCAAGCGATAAATTACCTTAAAGCTTACCGCTTGGAAGTGGCGCTACTCATAAATTTCGGCGAAGCCAGTCTCAAATTCAAACGCTTCCTACACAACCCTACTCGTTAGCGCCTTGCGTTAAAAAATCAAAAAAAGAACGGCCCCTAACTAAGTCAGGAGCCGTCCACAAAATCCGTGAAATCCGGTAAAATCCGCGCTAATCAGTGGTCTAGTTGGCCACTTCACTCAGGAACTTGATGCGCATCAGGCGTACTTCTTCCTCGCTAAAGTCATCGGCCCCCAGCTCGTTCAGGGCCGTGGCAATGCTGTCGGAGGTAGCCGTCATGAAGTAGTCGAAAATCTCGGCCTGCTTGTCCTCATCCACCGCCTCGCGGATGTAGTAGTTCAGGTTGAGGCGAGTGCCGGAGTAGCAGATGTGCTCAATCTCCTCCATCAAATCCGTCATCGAAATGCCCTGGCTGCGGGCAATGCCCGGCAGGTCCATCTTCTTGTCAATCTGCTGGATAATGTAGATTTTGAGCTTCGAGCGATTCACCGTCGACTTGATAATCACGTCGGCCGCCGTCTCAATATCGTTGTCCTCCACGTGCTTCTTGATGGCGGCCACGAAGGGCGCGCCAAACTTCTGGGCCTTGCCCTGGCCTACCCCCGCAATGTGGGTCAGCTCGTGCAGCGTGGTGGGGTAAGTGGTGGCCATCTCCTTCAGGCTCGGGTCCTGAAAGAGCACGTAGGGCGGCAGGTTTTTCTGCTTGGCCAGCTGCCGGCGCAGCTCCTTGAGCTGGGTGAACAGCGCCTCGTCGTGGCCGGCCGCCTGCTGCGTCTTCTCCTCGTCCTCTTCCTCCTGCTTCTCGGCCTCAAAGTCGTGGTCCTTGGTAAGCGTGAAGGGCTGCGGATTCTCAATAAAATCGATGCCCTTGGGCGTAATATGCACCAGGCCAATGGAGTCGATATCCTTGGCCAGCAGGCCGTTGAGCAGGCACTGGCGCAGCACCGACTGCCACAGCTGCATGTCGCCGCTCAGGACTTTGCCCTGGCCATACACGGGCAGGCCGGAGTGGCCGTAGCTCTCGATGTGGGGGTTGCTGAGGCCCAGCAGCACCTGCGCCACGTGGTCGAGGCCGAAGCGCGCCTCGGTTTGCACCACCGCGCGCAGGGCCAGGCCCACGTGCTCGCGGCCCTCAAATTTCTCCTTGGGGTGGCGGCAGTTGTCGCAAAAGCCGCAGTCTTTGTCGAGGTGCTCGCCAAAGTAGTGCAGCAGCTGGCGGCGGCGGCACACGGCGCTTTCCGAGTAGTTCGTCATTTCCAGCAAGAGCTGCCGGGCGTTGTCGCGCTCGGTCACGGGCTTGTCCTTGCTGAATTTTTCGAGCTTCAGAATGTCATCATAGCTGTAGAACATCAGGCAGTTACCCTCCATGCCGTCGCGGCCGCCGCGGCCGGTTTCCTGGTAGTAGCCCTCGATGCTCTTGGGCGCGTCGTAGTGAATCACGAAGCGCACGTCGGGCTTGTCGATGCCCATGCCGAAGGCGATGGTGGCCACAATCACGTCGCAGTCCTCACTCAGGAAGGCGTCCTGGTTGCTCATGCGGGTGTGCGGGTCGAGGCCGGCGTGGTAGGGTAGGGCGCGCACGTCGTTCACGCGCAGCAGCTCGGCCACTTCCTCCACCTTCTTGCGGCTGAGGCAATAGATAATGCCCGCCTTGCCCTTGTGCTGCTGCACGTACTGGATGAGCTGCTTCTTGGTGTTGCGCTTGGCGCGCACCTCGTAGTAGAGGTTGGTGCGGTTGAAGCTAGTTTTGAACACGCTCGCATCATCCATGTGCAGGTTTTTCTGGATGTCGAGCTGCACCTTGGGCGTGGCCGTGGCCGTGAGGGCGATGAGCGGAATCCTACCCCCCAGGTTGTCGATGATGCCGCGAATCTTGCGGTACTCGGGCCGGAAGTCGTGGCCCCACTCCGAAATGCAGTGCGCCTCGTCGATGGCCACGAACGAGATGGCGGTTTTTTGCAGAAAAGCAATAGTGTCTTCCTTGGTCAGGCTCTCCGGAGCCACGTATAAAAGCCGCACGGTGCCCGCCATTACGTCTTTTCTGACGCGGTTCATCTCCGTCTTGGTCAAGGTCGAATTGTACACCTGCGCGTTCACACCAAAGGCCGACAGCTGGTCGACCTGGTTTTTCATGAGCGCGATGAGCGGCGAAATAACGATGGCCGTGCCCGGCAGCACCAAGGCCGGCAGCTGGTAGCACAGGCTTTTGCCAGCCCCCGTGGGCATGATGACAAACGTATTGTGGCCAGCTAGAATATTTTGAATGACAGCCTCTTGAGTGCCCCTAAACTGGCCGAAGCCGAAAACTTCCTTGAGTTTAGTTTTGAGTTCGGGGTGCGCGGTAACTGGTTCTTCGACGGCGGTCAGGGGCATAAACGAATAGGGTAAGGCGCAACGGAGGTGTAGGTTGTGAACGAAGATAAGCAGGAAGCGCTTTTTTTGTGCAAAAAACCACCACATACACGTAACAATTTGGAAAAGTTCCGAGTGAGCGCTTTAGCCTCCATTTGAGCAACCTGGCCAGTTGGGCGGTTGGGTTCTGGCTGGCTAGTGCCGGCTGGCCCGCGTATTTTTGGGCGTGCAACCAACTTCTCTTCCTTCCGCTGCCGCGGTGCCCGTGGATGTGCTGGCCGTGGCCCGCCAGGTGCTGCTCACCGAGGCCGACGCCCTGCGCGACGTGGCCCAGGCCGTGGGCGCCACCCCCGACTTTGCGGCCTGCGTGGCGGCGCTGCTGGCCCTGCGCGGCCGCATCGTGGTGACGGGCGTGGGCAAGAGCGCGCACATCGCGGCCAAGCTCGTGGCTACTCTTAACGGCACGGGCAGCCCGGCGCTGTTCATGCACGCCGCCGACGCCATCCACGGCGACCTGGGCATGATTCAGGCCGGTGATTTTGTCATTGCCATCAGCAAGAGCGGCGGCACGCCCGAAATCAAGGTGCTGGTGCCCTTGCTGCGCCGCAAGGGGGTAGGGCTGGCCGCGCTGGTCGCCAACGCCGACTCCTACCTGGCCCGGCAGGCCGACTACGTGCTGCACACGCCCGTGCGCCGCGAGGCCTGCCCCCACGACCTGGCCCCCACCACCAGCACCACGGCGGCCCTGGCCCTGGGCGACGCGCTGGCCGTGTGCCTGCTCGAAAGCCGCCAATTTTCGGCCCAGGATTTTGCCCGCCTGCACCCCGGCGGCACGCTCGGCAAGCGGCTGTACCTGACCGTGGGCGACCTCAGCCGCCAAAACCAGCGCCCGCACGTGGGCCTGGCCGCCCCGCTTCAGGAGGTGCTGCTCGAAATATCGGGCAAGCGCCTGGGTGCCACCGCCGTGCTCGACGAGGCGGGCCAGCTGGCCGGCATTATCACCGACGGCGACCTGCGCCGCATGCTGGGCCGCGGCCACCTCGCCGAATTGGAGCAGCTCACCGCCCGCGATATTCTCACGCCCCAGCCCGCCACCATCGACATCACCGAGTTTGCCGCCGAGGCCCTGGCCCGCATGCAGGCCCGCAACATTACGCAGCTCGTGGTGCTGGAGACTGGGCAGTTCGCGGGCTTCATTCACCTGCACGACCTGCTGCGTGAGGGGCTGGTGTAGCAGCCGGCCGCAGGCAAAAAACGTCCAGGATGCGCAGGGGCCCGGCTTGCACCGAGTAGCAGGGGGTAGGGCCGGGAGGGGCGCGCAGGTACGTATAGGGGTAGGGGTACAGCGCGTAGTCAGCCTGCGCCAGGGTGGGCACCAGCACCAAGCGCACCCGCTCGGCCGGCGGCAACATGAACCGGTTCAGGAGCAGGGGCTCTTCAATTCTGCCCAGCCGGTATACCCGCACCTGAGGCCGGGGGTCGTGTTGCAGCACCCATTCCAGCCCACGGCGCGTGCTCATAAACCAGTAATCCGTATCGTAGTAGCGCTCAACATTGGGGGGCGCTAAGGCATTGAAATACAGATGCTCAAACGGATGTAAGCGCCCCATGCTGCCGGCCGTAGCCGTTAGCGAGGCCGCCACCAGCGCGCCTACGGCGGGCTGCCAGCCGCGGCGCAGCACGGGCCAGGCGGGTCGCCAGTACCAGGCCGCTACCAGGCCGCGCAGCGCCACTGCCAGCAGCGGCGGATACGCGAAGTAGAGCTGCCGCCAGCCATTGTAGAGCACCGAGTGCAGGGCGATTACCGCTGCCAGCGGCGCTAGGCCCAGGCTCAAAAACAGCAGGTCCTGCCACTCGGCGGCGCTGCTGAATAACTGCCCGCGCCGGTGCACTGCCCGGCCCAGAATAGCCAGGGCGCCTATCCCGAAAAGCCCCAGGTAAAGCAGGGGGGTAGTGAGCCCCATCCACACGGGCGCGTAGTGCCAGGGCAGGCTGCGGCCCGGCAGCACGTGCCCCTGGTAAAGCACTACGCCAGACCAGCGGAAATGGCTCATGTTCTGGAAAGCAAACAGGAAATTGGCCAGCGGCGCCTCCCACAAAAAGGGCCAGCATGCCACTACCAGCCCTGCCAGCAGCCCCCCATACACGAGCACCGCCGCGAGCAGCGAGCTGGCCTGCCCCCGGTAGGCCCCCCGCCAGGCGCGCAGGCCCACAAAAACCAGGGTGGCCGCTGGCAGCAGCACGCCCATAATCCGGACGTCGATAGCCAGGGCGCAAGCCAGCGCGTGCCAGGCCGCCGCCCGTGCCGTAGGCCGCCGGATAAAGGCAACGGCCGTGCCCGTGGCCAGCACAAACACGGCCATAAAAACCGCGTCTTTGTCGTTGTAGAAATAATCAGCAAATAGCCGGGGGCTCAGCACCAGCAGCAGCGTGCCAAGCAAGCCCAGTCGCCAGCTGCCAAAGCGCTGCCTGATAAGCTGATAAAAGGCAATAAACGCCGCGAAGCAAACCAGAAAGTTACAGCTATGCCGAAATAAGTACACCCGCCGCTCGTCGCGGATGCGCAGTAGCTGTTCCGCTGCTGCTAAAGGCAGCTCGAACGCCATTCCGTAATCACGGTCGCGGATGTTTTTAAGCTGGCGGCCCGCTCCTTTTTGGGCAATTACCGCCGCCGCGCCGGCTGGCAGTATCCGCTGCTGCACGGGAGTGGGCAGCCGCTGAAAAACGTAGAGCAGCGATACTTGGCCGAGCACGCGCTGCGTACCCTCGTCGAAAGAAACTCCGTAGTCGCGCACCAGTGCCAAGCCGCCCACGAGCAAACAACCAAAAAAGGCGAATACAAGTGGGCGGCGATAGCGGTCGGGTAAGGCAGCCCGCAGCAGCGTAGATAGAAACAAGGCGAATAGGTGCGCCGGGCCGCCCAAAAGGCGCGGGCCAGCCCGGCTGGTTGATGCTGCAAGTTAAAAGGCCCCTACCCTGCGGCCGGCCCGTGAGTAGCTCCGCGTACCTTTGCGAGGCCATCGCAACACGTTGACCTGGGCCACTGACTTACCGGTGGCAGTCCGTCGAAACGTGCTGCTGGGCGCCTGCCAGAACGCGTTTTCGCTGGGTCGTTTCCCCTATTGCTTTGCAGAATACACTTATTTCACTCGTTATTCCAGCCTATAACGAGGCGACCCGGCTCGGTCAGTCGCTCGAAAAAGTCCTGGCTTATCTTCAGGCGCAGCCCTACCCCAGCGAAGTGCTGGTAGTGGACGATGGCTCGACCGATGCCACCGCCCAGGTGGCGGCGCAGGCCCTGGCCGCGAATGCCGGCCGCGTGGCTACCCGCGTGCTCAGCTACCAGCCCAACCGGGGCAAGGGCTACGCGGTGCGCCAGGGGCTGCTGGCCGCCCAAGGCGAGGTGGCCGTCTTCTCAGATGCTGACCTGTCGACGCCCATTGACGAGCTACCCCTGCTGCTGTCACCCATCCTAGCCGGCGAATGCGACGTGGTGTTTGGCTCGCGGGCCCTCAACAACGACCTCGTGGGCCAGCGCCAGCCGTGGCTACGGGAGCAGAGCGGGCGGTTTTTTAACCGCATGGTGCGCCTGGCCACGAGCATGCCCTACGCCGATACGCAATGCGGCTTTAAGGCTTTCCGGCTCAGCGTGTGTCGCCCGCTGCTGGCGAGCGCCCTGCTCAATCGGTTTGGGTTCGATGTGGAATTGCTCTTTCTGGCCCACCAGGCCGGGCTGCGCCTGCGCGAGCAGCCCGTGCGCTGGAACGACGTGGCGGGTAGCAAAGTGAGTTTTCTGGGGGGGCTGCACGGCTTTCGGGAGCTGTGGCTACTGCGCCAGCACAGCCGCCGGGGCCGCTATGCCGCCGCCCTGGCGCGCACCCGCCCGGTGGGCCAGGCGGCGCGGGCTACCTGAGCACCGCGGCCGCGGCATCTTGCCGCTACCCCCGCCCCTATCTTCGCAGTGCATCTAATCCGAGCTTCACATGAATCAAACGTATCTCGTCGTGATGGCGGGCGGCATCGGTAGCCGCTTCTGGCCGTTCAGCCGCACGAAACACCCCAAGCAGTTTCACGACGTACTAGGAGTGGGCCGCTCGATGCTTCAGCTTACGGTGGACCGCTTTCGGGACATTTGCCCCCCCGAAAACGTGTACGTCGTGACCAATCGCGACTACCTTGACCTGGTGCAGCAGCACCTGCCCGCCCTGGCGCCCCACCAGATTCTGGGTGAGCCCATCGGGCGCAATACGGCCCCCTGCATTGCCTACGCCAGCTACTGCATCGCGCAGCGCGACCCGCAGGCCACCATCATCGTGACGCCGGCCGACCATGCCGTGCTGCGCGAAGAAGAATTTCGGCGCCTGATTCGGGAGGCCGTGGCGGCCGCCCGGCAGTACGAGGTGCTCGTGACGCTCGGCATTCATCCCTCGCGCCCCGATACCGGCTATGGCTACATTCAATACCTGGATGACCCCGCCAACCGGCTCGACGGTACGGACCTCTGCAAGGTCAAAACCTTTACCGAAAAGCCCAATGCCGAAATAGCCCGCATGTTCCTGGATAGCGGCGACTTTCTCTGGAATGCCGGCTTGTTTATCTGGCGCGCCGAGGTGATTATCAAGGCCTTCCATGATTCGCTGAGCGACATCGCCGAGGTGTTTGACGAGGGCGCGAGCCGCCTGGGCACCCCGCAGGAGCAGGCGTTTATCGACGAGGCCTACTCGCGCTGCCCCAACATCAGCATCGACTTCGGCATCATGGAGAAGGCCGACAACGTGTACGTGCTGCCCGCCGACATTGGCTGGAGCGACCTCGGCACCTGGGATTCGCTGCACCGCGTGAGCGACCGCCGCGACGACCAGGACAACGTGGTGGACGGCGACGCCCTCCTCTACGACACCCGCGAGTGCATCATCAAAACGCCCCACGAGCGCCTCGTGGTGGTGCAGGGCCTCGAAGGCTACATCGTGGCCGAGTACGACAACGTCCTCCTCATTTGCCAGCGCAGCGAGGAGCAGCGCGTGAAGGAATTTGTGGCCGACGTGAAGGCCAAAAAGGGCCCTGGCTACAATTAAAGGCACTTCGCGCAAACGGGAGGGGGTAGGGACGGTTCGTTGATTGACCGTCCCTACC